>JANMIS010001005.1:0-7611 GCA_031375925.1 Synechococcales cyanobacterium OTE_70_concoct_197_sub | reverse complement strand
GCTAAAGACATCATGATCTCTCAGCAAACAGAAATCGATCAAATGAAACAATGGTCAAAGCTCTATGAGACTCCTTCTACTGGAAGATGAACCGGATTTAGCAATTGCAATTCAGAAGACCTTACGATCGCACCACTACACCGTGGATTGGGTAAGCGATGGCACTTTAGCCTGGAACTCCCTTCAAATGGGCAATTTGTATCAAATGGCAATCTTAGATTGGATGGTGCCGGGACTATCGGGATTAGAGATTTGTCAACGCTTACGACAGCAGCAAAATGCAATCCCGGTATTAATGTTAACCGCCCGCGATCGGATGGACGATCGGGTAGCAGGACTCGATGCTGGAGCCGACGATTATCTGATCAAACCCTTTGGAATGGAAGAACTACTAGCCCGAATTCGTGCATTGCTGCGACGGCCCAGCCAATTGCAAAGTGCAGAACTCAGCCTTGCAGGAATCACGCTGAATTATCAAACATTTTCAGTTACCAACTCAGAACCCACTAACTCTCAGCCCAACGCAGAGCAACCGCTCACTGCAAAAGAATTTCAACTGTTAGAATACTTTATGCAACATCCTAATCAAGTGCTCAGCCAAGATCAAATCCGATCGCGCCTGTGGGGATTTGAAGATGATGCAATTAGTAATGTCGTGGCGGCCCAAGTCCGACTTTTACGGCGAAAACTTGAAGGCTTAGGCTGTTGCGATCGGATTGAAACCCTTCGTGGACTAGGATATCGGTTTAATGGCTAATGCTTTAAAAAAATTAAACTTAAAAATCTCAAAGTCGCCTCGACTTCGACTAGCCATTTTATATTCCAGTGTAATTGGCTGCATTTTATTAATCTTAGGTTACGCGACCCATCGAGTATTATCCCGAATTTCATCCCAAATGGTCGATCGGGAGATTAATCTACTTTCCCTGTCGATGAGTGCCAGACTAGAGCAAAGCTTACAAGTTCCAAACACCTTACCATTAGAAATCGATCGGCTCATCGTGGGAATTTGTAAACCCAACGAAGCTTGCCAAACTAAAGTTCAGGACTTAATGTTAGTCAATCTTATTCGAGATGATTACCATCTGCAATTTCTCGACATGCAGGGCAATCCATTAGCCGCGATCGGTGAACAACCCGGTCGATTTCCAAAGTTCTCCGACTTTTCATCACTCCACACCGTCAAAGATAGACAAGGCCATTCTTATCACCTGCATCACATACTTTTAAGAACCAATCAAGGTCAAGACTGGGGCTATTTACAAGTAGGGCGATCGGTTCAACAATTTGACCGTTACATGATGCGTTTGCACTGGTTAATCAGCGTCGGAATTCCCATTACCATGCTATTGGTTGGCGGAGCGAGCTGGTACTTGGCAGGCGTTGCCATGCGTCCGCTCTACGCCTCCTATGAGCAAATGCAACGCTTCACCGCCGACGTTTCCCACGAACTCCGCACCCCGATCGCAGCGCTAAAAGCAATGCTAGAAGTTGCCATTAACCCGCTCAATCAATCAGCCAACGAAGCCAACTTAACCTTCCTCGCCCTACAGCGCCAAACCGATCGCATGGGTGAATTGGTTCAGGACTTACTGCTACTTTCTCAACTAGATCTAATTCAACAGCGCAAAATAACCCAATCCGATCGCTCCCCATTAACCCAACAATCCGTTTGCTTAACTGAAATCCTGCAAGATCTAGAAGAAGAACTCGCCCCCCTCGCCCTCACCGCCCAAGTCGAGATCCACTGTCACCCCAATCAGCCAACATACATTACAGGCAATCCCAGCCAACTCTACCGCGCATTTAGCAATTTAATCACCAACGCCATTCAGCATAGTCACCCAGCAGGCATCATTCAAATTCACCTAACGTCTAGACCAAAAATCGTCACGATCGCCATTCAAGACCATGGAATCGGGATTGCGGACGCCGACATTCCCCATCTATTCGATCGATTTTATCGGGTCAGACAGGACCGATCGAGGCAGACGGGAGGCGTTGGCTTGGGGTTAGCAATCGTGAAGGCGATCGTAGAAGACCATAGAGGACAGATTGAAGTTAGCAGTCAACTCGGACAGGGCAGCACCTTCACCGTAAGATTTCCTCGGCACAGTTGATTTTTGCTAAAAAAGACAGATTTTGTGTCACACTTCTGAGTTCTTCGGATAGACTAAATCACTCACTGTGACATATCGGCTCCGAATCAATCATGGATAAGACTGTCTCTTCAACAACATTAGACCTTCAAGCCCTGACTCAGGACGCCGCTATTAGTTCAACGGCGACTGATTCAGGTCGAAGCTCCAGCCCCGCTGGACACTATGCCTCAGGGCTTATGGACGAGCTTTTCGGCGAAGTCGATGGCATCCTAGACGGGAGTTTAATGCCGCCGAACGAACCGCTCAAGGTCGCACCTCCAGCAGAACCCAAGGCTCCCATTAACCTTGACTTTGCAGCATTTCTCTCGACGCCAGCGGCAGACAGAGCCGCCCTAATGTCGGGCATATCTTCGGCTGACACAGCCCCCGCAACCATTCCTCAAGATTTGGAAATTACGCCCTCATCGACAGAGGCTATTCGAGTTCAAGCACGTCAAGAATCCTATGGGCTGTTTGAAAAACTATTAATCTTTGTGGGCTGCTCTTCGGCAATCGCCGCCGTCGTAATTTGGCTGGGCAATCAGGGTGCGATCGGACGCCTAGTTGCCACGGTTAAAGGTCCAACCGAAACCGCCGTCGTGATTCCCCCCAGCAATCCATCGGATGCAAAATTTGCAGATTACATGGGCAAATCATTGGATTCGATCGACAGCAAAAGTAAGGTTGGTTCCGGTCTACCTACACTACCCAATCTAGCGACAATGCCCACGGTAAAGGTGCCAGGAACCATCACGCCTCAACCTGCAATCATCATTGGTGGTAGTGGCTTACCCAAGCCTAAGGTGCCTGCCATGACTCCCGGCATTCCCACACCCAACAGTATCTCAGGAGCAAGCCCCGCACCCGCTCAAAACACTCTAGAACAAACCGTTGCTAAACTCTCGAATCTCGTCGATCGGATGAGTCGGCCAGTTGCCCCAACCCCGATCGCACCTGTTACTCGCAGCACCTCAATGGGACTGCCAGCCGCTCCTGTAATGCCTGCTCCCGAGCGGATCTTAAAAGGAATTTTAGGGAATGGCGATCGGAGTGCGGTAATGTTTGAGTTGAATGGTGTTACAAAGAACTATGAAAAGGGTGAGAAGATTGGCAATAGCGGCTGGGTTCTCATCCGAGTTGAAAATGGTAATGCGATCGTTCGTCGCAATGGAGAAGTTCGAACGCTTTCCGTCGGTCAACGCATCTAGACCGAGTTTAAAGCTGCAAAAGTTTCAAAAAGCTGACATCAGGGAATGAATTCTCCATTCCCTGATTTTTTACTGATTAAAATGATAGAGATTATCTTTGGAAATTGATGGCGATCGACTTATTCGTCTTCTCCTCCGTCACTCTCTTCATAGTCCTCTTCTTCAGCCTCCTCATAATCGTCATCAGTTTCCTCCTCTTCTTCATAGCTTTCTTCTTCCTCTTCTTCTTCAGCTTCTTCCTCTTCTTCTTCGGCGTAATTCTCCTCCTCTTCTTCTTCTTCTTCTTCGGCGTCATCCTCCGTACTATCTTCTTCTTCAGCCTCTTCCGAGTATTCCTCTTCCGAGTCCTCTTCTTCTAAATATTCCGTCTCCTCATACCAGGTCTCGCTAACTTCTTCTTCATATTCCTCTTCGTATTCCAAATAGTACAAACTTTCTATATCTTCAACCTCAGCAACATCAACATAGCCTCCACGATCGTCGAGGTAAATCAATTCTTCTTCATATTCCACATAGTACGACTCGTTATACAGCGGGATGCCACTAGGGGTATGAGTATTTCCCGGAATGCGAAGACTTTGAGCAATTTCCGATCGGCGATCATCAAACAGAGAACTTTCACTTTTACTAATATTCGGGTTGATTTCTTGAGTGATGTCTTTGCGAAGGTTAATTTCCTGGTCACGCCCAATTTGAATTACCCAGCAATCATGATTCAAATTGGGGTCTGCCATATACTCATAGGGCACATATCCATAACCCATATCGCCCCATTCCTCACCCCAGGAATTACGAATAATAAAGACCCGATCGGCATCAGAATAGCCCACACAAAGCATGGCGTGACCACCCTCATGTTTCTCATTGTCAGGATCTGGCATGGGAACCAACCCACCATTCCCCCCCGCACCATTGAATGACTCAAATAGCTGAAGCCCAAAAACAAAAGGATAACCTGCTGCGAGACAAGTTCGCATAACGTCCAAATCAATATCCACCGAGGCCGCATCTTCAATCCGAAATTGAGCCGCTTCGCGGTAAGCATCCTTTGGCGGTTTGCTAGTCACTTCATCAAGTGTGAAGGGCCAGGTTTCTTCAGTACAGGCTCCATACTTGCGGACGACTTTCACACAGTCAGATAAGTAAGCGCCTTCATCTTCATCAACACTTCCATCGATCGCTCTAGCATTGTAATAAATGAACAATCGACTCACATCTGCGGATTGACCATTGATACGATTATCCAGATATTCATAAGCTCCGGCCATAGCATTAGCCGTACAACTGTTAGAGTCACCTTGGTTTTCTACAGCAGTCATAAACGGACGCAGATCTACGATCGTTGGATTGTCTTGATCTGCACTTGCTGAGAATTTTTTGGGACTGCGACTTTTTTTATCAGGGCGGTAACCACCAACTCGTAGAGTGTCTCCTTTCGAATCTCTTAGTACTGTTGCTTTACGAACATGCCGAAAGTCTCTCTGAGCTTGAGTACTATCCATAAGTGAAACTCTGGGGTAAAGATTGGTATTTTGGCTAAGTTGTCTAGTTAAGAATGTAGATAAATTGAGGTTGCCCTGTAATATCTTGAAATCCAACATTATGTTGGAATTATAAATCCAGTATAAACCGACTTGATACTGGCTAAAGCGATCGGCTACGATTTAAGCATTATTACATCACAAATTCTTGGAGATTCAGAAATGGCATCATCAATGCTTCGCAATCTTTTAGCTGCTGCTCTTATCACACTGCCAACGTTCGCGACTGGCGTTCAGGCCGCTCATGCAGAAGATCTTGTCTTTACCTTGCACAACAAAACTTCTAGTGTTTTAACGAGTTTCTACGTCGAACCTACAAGTTCTAGTACTTGGGGTGACGATATTTTGAGTGAGGATATCGGTCCTGGAGAGTCTGCGACCGTGACGATCGCCGATGGGAAGACAACTTGTAATTATGGAATTCGAGGCGGATTTAAAGATGGTTCTATAGTTGAGCGCAACAGTCTCAACCTCTGCGAACTAGGTTCCTACACCTACACCGAATAGTTAGGGCCTTTAACGTCTATTGCTAATTTTACAGAACCCTACTTAATGTAGGGTTTTCTTTTTTTAGGAGATCGGCAAGGTGTTTTAGAATGACGAGATTTTAGGTTCAGTTATCGACGAAACGAATAAGGTGTGATGTCTATTCTGGCTCACCCAGAATTCGATCGAACGTGGTAAACCTTGTTCTCAACACCCCAATAGCCTCGAATTCGTTATGACCTCGCCATACGATCGCGTCTTGCGGTCGGCAATTGCCACCACGCTAAATGGGGCAAATCATGATGCTCTTCGTGATACCCAAAATGATAACAACTCACAAATGACCAAAACTCAGAAAAAGGTGTGCTAGTTGCACGACATTCATTGACGTAGCCACCCTTGGGTTCTGTATGGGGCAAAAATGTCCCGAATAAAAAGAGTTGAAACGAACTCATCACCGATGGAAACACCCAAAACCAAGACAAATTAATCTCTGGCACATGCAGCACCTGATGCACTGCATGGAAGGTTGAAATCAATAGCCCAATCCGCAGCCAGCTCCAGTAGTTCTGCATGAAATTCCAATACCAAGCAAAGAAGTTCTTACGTTTGCCATTGTGAAAATCAGGATCTCCTTCGCGACCCGGAATGTCATGGTGCAAGTTGTGCATCAGACGCATTTTCCCAAACGGAAACATGGCATAGACAAACAAAACGAAGTGACCGATCGCATCGTTTAGCCTTGGATTGTGAGGGGCGATCGATCCATGCATCGCATCGTGAGCCGTCACAAACAACCCTGTATATAAAAACATCTGCCAACCAAATCCCAGAAACTTCACCCAACTGGGCAATGTTGCCAAGTCCAACTGGAACAATAACGCTGTACTGCTGGCCCAAATTCCAATGAGCGTAAGTGCGACAAACACCCCAGAGTTTGGGTTCTGGGTTTTCGCTTGATTTTGACCTTTCAAGTGCGACTCAACCATCTCATTCCTCAACGCACTTGGGCGTAGCAATAGTCTTTCAGTCATCTTAACATTTCTCAATACGAATAGAATGATCAGCACGTAAAATAGAGCCACTTGATTTTTGCAGTGATCTTCCGATGACCTACGCGATCGACTTTGGCACGAGCAACACTGTCATAGCGCGGTGGAATGCCGCCACAGGCAAGCCCGAAACCCTGACTATTCGCCAGCTTTCTCAAAAGCTCGCCCAAAATCCACCCGTGATCCCCAGTCTGCTTTACGTCGAAGATGCGGCGACAGACAGAACCGTCGTTGGCCAAGCGGTGCGCGATCGAGGGCTGGACAATGCCACTAATGCTAGGTTTTTTCGGAACTTTAAGCGGGGCATTGGGACGGCGTTGCAGGGATTTCAGCCGGAGTTGGATGGGCGGGCGATCGTGCCGGAGCAGATTGGGAGTTGGTACTTGGAGCAGGTGATTGAACAAGCAAAGGTCTCGGACCCTGGAATTTTGGACGCGGTGGTATTTACGGTTCCGGTGGATAGTTTTGAAGCCTATCGGCTTTGGCTTGGGAAAGTTTGTCAAAAAATTGGGATTAATCAAGTGCGATTGCTCGATGAACCGACCGCAGCGGCCTTGGGTTATGGCATGGCCGATGAGGAATTGTTATTAGTTGTGGATTTTGGTGGTGGAACGCTGGATTTAGCACTGGTCCGATCGCAAATAAAATCCAAACAACAAGCCCCCGCAAAACCCTCAGGATTTATTTTGAAATGGGGAAAGAAAGACTTTACTGAACAGTCTGGACAGAAAATCAAGACTGCTGATGTAATTGCTAAAGCTGGCCAAAATCTAGGCGGCTCAGATCTTGATAATTGGTTGATAGATTACTTTAAGGAAACGCAAGGCTTAGCGGTGAATGCGATTTCGATGAGGTTAGTCGAACGACTAAAAATCAATCTCTCATTGCAATCTCAGGCTCAAGAGGCATTCTTTGATGATGAGAATTTTGAAACCTATGAACTGAATTTATCGCGCGATCGGTTTGAACAAATTCTGCGCGATCGTCAATTTTTCGATCGGTTAGATTCATCTATGAACCAAGTTCTGCAACAAGCCAAACGTCAAGGCGTTGAACTCGCGGATATTGATGCCGTCCTACTCGTCGGTGGCACCTCACAAATTCCCGCTGTGCAGACTTGGCTTAGCACCTATTTTGATACTGCGAAGATCCGATCGGACAAACCCTTTGAGGCGATCGCGCA
>JANMIS010001003.1:0-1431 GCA_031375925.1 Synechococcales cyanobacterium OTE_70_concoct_197_sub | reverse complement strand
GTTTCGCCCGGTCCTGAGTCTTCGGACAATTATCAGCGGGATTATGTTCAGAGGCCTGTTGAGTATGCAGAGCGGGGCATTGGTGAGTTTTGGCAAATTGACCCGAAGCGGCAATGGGTCCGGGTGCTGACGCTGAAGGATGAGGCTTACGAGTTTGAGACATTTAAGAGTGAGGAGACGATCGTTTCTCCGACATTTCCAGAGTTGAGGCTGACGGCGGCACAAGTTTTGGCGGCGGGGCGATGATGAAAACCAGCTACAGCATGTTGATTCAGTGGTCAGACATTGACCAGATTTTCGTTGTTACCATTCCTGAGTTTGCCGATCGGGTCATGATGCCCTGCACTCATGGAAAGACTCATGAAGAGGCTGCACAGCACGGCCTAGAAGTCATCGAAACATTTTTAGAAATTTGGGAAGAAGAAGGGAAAAGCATCCCAGAGCCGAGAGCATTAGTCGCTGCGTAGTCGCCGATCGGAGGCCCCCTAACCCCCAATTCTGGGGGGACATGAAAGAATTCTCTTCGGCTCGGCTCCCCCAGAATTGGGGGCTGGGGGGCGTTCCAACCGATCGCAAAACCCGCTAATATCTAAAACACCGATCGAATTCGCGACAACGAACCCGATCGGCTAACCACCAATCCTTAACTACAAGGGCAGGGCTAAATAAATGACTATCACAAGAGTGATTCGCGACGGCGTGGAGTTTTTCACGATCGATGAGACAGGCGAATCCGGAATGTCCGAAACAGGACTCGCCAATCTCTGCGGCGTTTCGCAACAAGCTATAAACAAAACGCTCCGTAATTTGCTCACAACCTACGGTGAGGAAAATCCGCTGAAAACTAGGCTGGACGGGAAGATTTGGTTACAACCTAGAGGCTTAAGCGCAATCGAAAACAGCAAAATAACCAAGCTCTCGATCGTCAACGCAAAAGCCTGCGCCGCCGTCATCGAACACTACGCATTTGAATCAAAATACAAAACACCAGAAGCAATCTTCACCTATCGCAAGTTCGCAGAACTTGGAATCAACGCCTGGATTCAAGAAATGACCGAATGGCACGGCAACCCAACCCCGCGCAACGGCATCGTCATCGACTTCACCAGCCTCGACACCCTACTCACCACCAAATTTGACGCCAGCGCCCTACGCCTCTACCTCTACTTCCAAAAAGCAATCCGCAACCGCCACACGCCCACCATCGAAGAAACCCTAAAAGCCGCCAACATCTCCCGCAGCACCTACAACACCGCCACCGCCAAACTCGAACCCTACCAACTCCTCCCTGAATGGAGCAAAGTCCAACGCCGCAACCAACCCGAACGAGCAGTCCGCGATCGGCTCCAAACCCAACTCGGCGGCCAAACCGAAGCCCCAACCCCTTGGGGACCCGTCGATCTCCTCACCGCCACCGAAATCATCGAAGTC
>JANMIS010000995.1:0-1978 GCA_031375925.1 Synechococcales cyanobacterium OTE_70_concoct_197_sub | reverse complement strand
CCGAGTTGTCTTTGAAAGGTGGATTGGTGGGCGGTGGCAATTTTGTCAGCCCGGAGCATTGAGGTTTTGAGTAAGCCTATTTCTGCAAACTTTGGGTGAATTTCTTCGAGCAAAATCCAGGGACCGGAGATTGGGATGGGTGAGATCTTTGAGAAAATTCCGAGAATGATAGCTTCTTGTCGATGAGTGGCAAGAACAAAGGCAGGGCGGACTTTTGTGGAGGTGAGATCGGAAAAGGGGAACCGAACTAGCCAGATTTCGCTCGGTTTAGGGTTCGGCATTGTAGATATCCTCTTCAGGATCGTTCCATTCTTGGAATCCGCTTTCAGCGATCGACATCATTTCAAAGGTTCGGAGTTGCTCTTGAATGTCAGTTAGCAACGTCAGGAGGTCTTTCTGTGAGAGTCGAGAGATGAGGTGTTTGACATCTTCAATTCTGGGTGGAAAGTCAGTTTGAGGCATTGGCTAATCCTCGATCGTATTATTTCTAAAATTATAGCAAGGTCCGTCCGCCAAGTGTCACGAGACACGAACTCAATAACATTACAATCGCGATCGGCAGCCTGACTGCGTTAAACAAGCGTTTAACCGATGCTTTGTCTCAGTCCATTCGGTTGTGAAAGATCAATTGAATTGTTGTAGAGTAGTAGATATTCACTCAATGCATATCTTCTATTTACCCTATGTCAGAATTTCCACATGACGATTTTGCCAAAGATTATTTGACTGAATTGTTGAGTAATATTGGCACGGCTGTTCCGAATAAAGTGATTAAATCAGAACGTCGAGAAGGCGACATTTGGTTTGAACGCGACACGAAATTAACGATCGCAACCCAGCGTAAAAAATTGGGATTAATGGGTCAGCTTTTACGGCGAGATTCATTGATTGAGGTGTTTCGGAATCCGGCGACGGTAATGGAAATTCGAGCCTGTCGTGGAAAATTGACGGATATTGAACGGGAGATGGCACGTGAAGCAAAACGCAAGGATGAGACTTTAACGGAGGATCTGTTACCGGATTTGTGGTTCATTATGCCGACGGCTTCAGAGGAGATTCGTCAGGGGTTTGGGCTGCGGAAGTCCCGTATTCCGGGAGTTTATCGATGGCCGAAACTTGATCGTACCGGGTTGATCGTGGTGCATCAGTTGCCTGTTACGGAAGAGACGCTGTGGATTAGGCTCCTCGGGCGCGCGGGGAATCAAGAACGGGCGATTCAAGAACTGGTGACGAAACCCGATCGATCGCTACTCTATAATAATATTGAAGATATTCTGGCCAACTATCGGGCCAAACTGGAACAGAGTCGATCGCTCACCCCTGACGAAGAGGAACTGATTATGAATTTATCTGTGGCTTATACTAAGAAAATTGAGGAAGCAAAGCTGGAAGGGAAGCTGGAATCGGCGATCGGTCTACTTCGAGAAGGTATGACTCCTGAAATTATTGCTCGGGCACTGAGGCTACCGATCGAATCCATCGAAAAACTCCGCGATGATCAAAGGTCGGTCGTAAACGATCGTCTCTAAGTACCTTCGGATTTTGCCCACCTTATAGCGATCGGACCCAATCAGCGACATTACGATTGCGATCGTCATCCTGACTTTGTGAAATTCACTTTATAAACCCCCGACTCTGATTGATTCTCCGTGAAGATGGGCAATATAAAATGAGCAGATGAATATACTGAACCTAGACCTATTAAATGATTCTAATGTTGTCTGCGCCGCAGAGATTTCTAGATTAGCTTAATAATTAAAAATGGAGTACTAAGGCATTGAATATTTTTAGTAATATCGGTAAAGCTGTTGATGACTTCACAAATGTAGCGAGTGAAGCGATGAAGGAAGTTAATTTCAATAAAATGGGTAGCACTCTTGACGATATAGCAAACGCTGCGGGGGATGTCGTCAAGAAAATTGACCCCCTTGCAGTCGGTGCTGCGGCTACAGGCGGAGCAGCGGGTGCAGGTCTGTCC
>JANMIS010000984.1:0-3077 GCA_031375925.1 Synechococcales cyanobacterium OTE_70_concoct_197_sub | reverse complement strand
GCAGCAGTTACCTTGGTCGCTGTGGGAAATATTTGATCGCTATAAGAAGGCAGAGATTTCGATCGCGGCTCCGACGTTTCAACGGCGTGAATCCAATGGCAAATATCAAAGCATTGCTAAAGTGAGGATCTTGGCAATCTTGGGCGATCGTCAAGGAATTAATATTGAACGCGATCGAGCATTGCTAGCTGCATTGCCGAATGCAGAGGTATTGTTTTTGGTAGAGCCGCAGCGGCAGGACTTAGCAGATCAGCTTTGGGAGCAGTCTTGGGATATTTTGTTTTTTGCGGGTCACAGCGAGACTCAACAGGAAAAGGGCTTTTTGTATTTAAACGAAAACGATCGGTTAAGCATTACAGATTTGAAATATGCCCTGAAACGGGCGGTCGATCGGGGTTTAAGTTTGGGAATTTTTAATTCCTGTGATGGGTTTGGACTCGCACGGGAATTAGCAGATTTGCAGATTCCCCAAACCATTTTTATGCGGGAACCTGTGCCCGATCGGGTTGCGCAGATGTTTTTACAATATTTTCTAGCTTCGTTTTCTCAAGGGGAAACCATGTATTTGGCGGTGCGAAATGCTAGAGAACGTTTGCGTACTTTAGAAACTAGCGGAGAACTTATTCAACCGTCTCAAAATGCTCTAGACATCGCAGAAAATAATGGATTTGGGGTGTTTCCCTGTGCAAGCTGGTTGCCGTTGATCTTTCAGAATTTGGCAGAGTCGCCGCCGACTTGGGCGATTTTGCAGCAGCCGACCCATAAGGTTACCCTGAGTCCTTTGGCTCGGGCCGTTCGTCAATGGTCGATTGCGGGGACCATTGCTTTGGGTGTGGGTGCGGCGGTGTGCGGGGTCCGATCGCAGGGCTGGCTGCAAGGGTTTGAATTAAAAGCTTACGATCATGTAATGCAGGTGCGATCGATTTTTAAACTTGACCCAGTAGATGAGCGATTGCTGGTGATTACCATTGATGATGCGGATGCACAGATTTATAAAGAAGCTAAAAGTGATCTGTCACTCACTGATCAAAATCTTGTGGCGCTATTGACGAAGTTAAATCAATCCAAAGCAAAGGTAATCGGGGTTGATTTGCAGCGAAATCCTCAGGGCGTTGAGGGCAGACTGGTGCGATCGATGCAGAAAATGAAAAACGTCGTCGGAATCTGTGGCAATGCCACACCCAATGATCCCGGATTTAAACCGCCCCAAGGTTTAGAGCAAAATGTTGGCTTTGCAGACTTGGCCCAAGATCATCCCGATGGAAGCATTCGACGACAGTTATTAGCATTGCCGCTTTTTCCCGAATCGCCTTGTCAAAGTAAGGTTTCTCTATCGATCGCTTTAGCGTCGCAATATCTGGGACAAAAACCGGATGAACTACTGAAACGTTTGCCCATGATGAATGGAAACGATCGCCCTGGTGCTTATTATCGGGTTGACGATCGATCTAGTTTGGCTCCTGGTGAGTTTGACCATGTGATGATTAACCATCGCAATTCCAAAATCCCTTCGATGTCGATGAGTGATTTTATCCAGGAGCGAGGTGGAAAGATGGATTTGAGCGATCGGATTGTGATAATTGGGACGAACCGCATGTACAGCAGCGATGCCCATCCCGTCCCGTTGGCTAAGATGCTCTCCCATGGGACGGCGAAGGACGTAGAGGGGAAGACGGCAGGGGTGTGGATTCAGGCAGAGCAGACGAGCAATCTCGTGAGTCTTTTACAGGGAGAACGATCGGCAGTGTGGATTCCACCAGAGGGCTGGGCGATTGGGATGATTTTGCTAGCGGCGATCGGCGGGGCGGGCGTGATTCGGTTAGGAAATAATTACAAGTTGCATATTTTTGCTCTAAACGGGATATTGATAGTCATATACGGCGGAGCAGTCATTGCGTTTATTCAATTTACGGCTTGGATACCGTTAGTGCCATTGTTGATAGCGACGATCGCTTCAGCAGGTCTGACCTCTGCATCGAATGTGTTTATTTCCGATCGTCAGTGATTCATTTTACCTAAATCTCTATTATGAAACCTCACTTCTCAGTTAAGTTTTTTTCGATCGCGTTAGTGTTAACTGTTCTATTGCAAAATGTGATGTCTGCCAAGTCAGAGCCGTCCGTCCTGCCTGAAGAAACTCCAACTCCATCCCAGAGTAACGGCGCGCTGAAATTTATGCATCCCCTCTCCCAGCGTCCTTACCCTGGACAACGTTCTCCTGGAAGAGGAAAGGATGACTGTCCAGTGGTTGCGATTCCCCTCACCGTCTTGATGCCCAGCTTGCCCAATGGGAATGCATTCGATACCTGGGGACAAACTGTTCAAGAGCGTCCACTGATTTGGGTGTATGTGCCCTATGGTTCAGAAGATAAGCGGCCCAACAATCGTAAAAATCGATTTGATCTGCAATTAGAGATTCGAGAAGATGCTGCGGGGCAGGCTTTTGTTAAGAGTGAGGTGAAGCTTCCGACAAAGGGCAAAATTATGCCGATCGAACTGCCCCAAGACTACAAGTTGAAAATCGGAACAAACTACCAAGTAAAACTCCGCGTTAACTGCACCAAGAAAAATCCGCCACAAGCTAGTTTTTGGGTACAACGAGTGACAATGCCAACGGACATCAGCAAGGTTTCAATCGATTCACGCGATCGGGTGAAGCTGCTAGCAGAGCGGGGAATTTGGTTGGATACTTTGACGGAAGTGGTGAAGGTAAATGCTGCGCCGAAGTTGAGTGCAGAATGGCAAGGCTTTGTTCAAGAGAGCTTAGGCTGGGATCTTCAGGAAAGTACGGCGATCGGTCGAGAAGAAAAAGCAAAGATGGAAAAGATCTTGAAGGAGCCGATTAATTAACGTTATATTGAAAATCTCTTTCCCCCTTAATTAGGAGAAAGAGATTTTGAGATGATTTCAACTATTTTCTAATCATGATGTGACTATGACTAATCTGTATTCAATGGATCTCAATTCATGGATTGGTGAAACGGCGCAACTTTTGCGGGAAGCGCGTTGGCAGGAAATTGATGTGGCTCATTTGATTGAAGAGGTTGAAGACTTGGGCAAGAGTGAACGACGGGGCA
>JANMIS010000981.1:0-5998 GCA_031375925.1 Synechococcales cyanobacterium OTE_70_concoct_197_sub | reverse complement strand
CTTACTAGAAGAACTGCGGGTCGTGAGTCTCGCAAAGCAGCGTGAAGAAATCTTCCTGCCTGGAGAATCCACGCCACTCTCGACAGAATCGGAGCAGCCCGGAGTTCAGCTTCTAAGGCGTTTACGGGATGAAGCCCACCGCTTTGCCGTCAGTTTTCACCGTCAGCAACGATCGAAACGAATGCAACGATCGCGCCTAGACGAGATTCCCGGCTTAGGTCACTATCGTCAAAAGCAATTGCTTGCCACCTTTCGATCCATTGATTATGTCCGCGAAGCCACAGTCGAAGCGATCGCCAAAGTCCCGGGCATCGGACCCAAAATGGCCGAACAAATTCACGAATACTTTCATCCCAAAGCAGATGATGAACCTACTGGGAATTGATGGGTGAAGTTGTCAAAAACCAACTGTAAATTCATCATACGCAACGGCTGTTTCAGCCTTTCAATAATGCCTTGAATCCGGCCTGATTGAAATGATCGTCTGCGGTTAGCGCCTCAGTTATTCCGCGATTCTGCATTACGATAAACGACAAGCAATCGACCAATCCCCATTCCTTGTCATTACGGCTTTTGAACAAATCTAATGCCGCACCATACAATTCATCCGTCAATGAAACTATATCCACATTCGAATCAGATACGAGAGAATCTAGTAGTGCGATCGCCGCCAGTCGATACCGTCTTTTGGACAACGAATTGCCAATTTCTAATAATATTGCCTGAGTCGTCACCAACCGAGTATTACTCAATTCAAGTTGTTCCGCAATCTGTACCGCCCTTGGGTGATTTTGGTCGGTCACCGCTGATAGCGCGATCGCAAATGAAGTATCTAGAAAAACCTCAGCCATTTCCCGAAGAATTCTCCCCGTATAAATATTGGTCAATCTTCTCTGACCAGTCCAGTTCACCTTCCAGTTCCAAAGACCTTGCCGTTTGCAGAAATGTTCTGTTTCGCCGTGGATTTACTAAGGTCACTTGTACTGTTTGCGTCTGCTGCATCGCCTCCTGATACGCTTCGGGAATCTCAATTGTCCCGTTCCGCACTGCTGCCTCAAATATAATACTGTCCACCATTCCCACCTTTCTAAACGTGGCACCTCAATTATAAGTCAACCCCGCTCAATTAAGGCTAGATCGAGTTCCATCCTGAAAAGGTAACATCAAAATCCCCAAAATCTTGTCCACCTCACCAATAAAATAATCCACTCCATCAATCCTCGCCACAGTCCCCTCTAGTATTAAAAAACGCCACAAATCCCCCGTCGTAACAGCCCCGTAAATCCGATCGATCGGCCTCCCCTTCCGCTCATTAAAAATCTGCGCCGCCACCATCTCCGCCAAACATTGTCCTAGCCCCGCCTTAATACTTTCATTTTTTGCTTCCACGATCGTTACAACAGGCGCTTCCACATCAATCTGTTCCGGTGACTGACTCAAAATAAAATCACAAAACCCCTGCAATCCCCGCGCCGGATCGACATTAAAATCAGTTCCTGAAAACAAACTCCCCTGCGCCTGCACCGCCTCCAAAACCTCCCCCAAAATCGGCGCAATTAAAAACTCTGATCTCATTTTCTCCGTGTTCACCAATGTCACAAACCGCCGTGATCGCTTCAATCCCTCCTGTAAAAAAGTCGAGGGTGCGATCGGCGATACGTCATCAAACAAACGCTTCCCCTCTAAAACCGTTAAACCTAATTCTTCTTTCACCCGCGCCAACGTAAAATCGCTGTAAGCCACAATATTTTCCACCTTTCATACATATTCTGGATCGTTACTGAAACGGCAACATCAAAATCCCTAAAATCTTATCCACCTCATTGATAAAATACTCTCGATCGTCCACCCAAGCCCGAGTCCCCACCAATTTCAGAAATCGCCAGTTCGTCCCACTCGTTACTGCCCCATAGATCGCCTCGCGGATAATGCCCGATCGTTGATTAAAAATCTGTGCTGCCACCATCGAAGCAATACATTGCCCCAACCCCCCAATCACACTTTCATTTTTGGCCTCCACAATGGTAATCACAGGAGCCGTCACATCAATTTGCTCCGAGCCTTGACTCAAAATAAAATCACAAAATCCCACCAATCCCTTCTCTGCATCAACATTAAAACTACTTCCTGAAAACAAGCTCATCGGATGCTTTGACTGCTGCCGCACATCTGCCAAAATCGGCGCAATCAGAAATTCCGATCGCGCCTTCTCCGTATTGATCAACGTCGCCAATCCCCCATCACGATCGAGCAACTGCCTCAGCAAATCAGAACTTCTAACTCGCTCCACCGCTGAAAACAAACTCACCCCTTCCACAACCTCAATCCCCAACTCTTGCTTCACCCGCGCCAATGTAAAGTCACTGTAAGCCATAATATTCTCCTAGTTCCCCAAATTCTAAACCCTCAACCGCTGTCAAACCATTGCGATCGGCATTAAAGAATCTTCCCTTATTTTCCATGTATGCTCGTCAACCGTAATCGCACCGATCATCCGATTGCCAGATAGACCACACCATAAGGGACATAGGATAATAAAAAGTGAAGAGTTTTGTAAGCAAGCTGAAAAAATACTGCTAATATGCATCAACTTCGGGCAAACCCTGGGGTTGATTCTGCAAACGAAAACATTGGATCCATCATGAAGTAAAAGCGTTCGCATAGGGAATAATAAACCCATCGTGAAAAGCTTCTCGAAGTCCAAAATTTTCCAAAGATCGAATATTGTGTGTGGTGAGGAAATTGCGTGAGAACCGTTAGAAAGGGACCTATTTCATCAAAGAAGCCGCCCAGTGGTCAGCGACCAGCGGTTCGGAGCAATGCCCAAGGTGCCGCCCGTCCTACGACGCGCGCAACAGCAACCCGCCCCAACGGCAGGACCCTCCCGAAAAAAACGGGCAACGGGCGCTTCACATGGTTATTTTTCTGTCTGACGGGGATTGCCCTTCTCTCTGCTACCGCAGGCGCTCTCCTTGCGGTCTCGTTGTCTAGCACCCCATTAATGCAGCGCAAGCTCTCTAGCGCTGAAGCCTCCATCTTTAACAAAAGTGGGATCGCCAGCCAAAACAGTTTGAAAATGCCGGGACTCACCCGCCCTGTCAACATCATGCTGCTAGGCACCAAGGTCCTCACCACCGACACGAATAATGTCCCTGCTTCCCTCAAAGACGCAAAATACCAAGCCCTCGTTAACTCCAATGAAGGCTTGACGGACACAATGCTCCTGATTCGGTTCAATCCAGAAAACAAAAAAGTTAGTGTTCTTTCCATCCCCCGTGACACCCGATCGGCTATCCCCGGCCATGGTGTGACCAAGATTAATGAGGCTAACGCCTTCGGTGGTCCTCCCC
Source organism: Synechococcales cyanobacterium OTE_70_concoct_197_sub (assembly GCA_031375925.1). GTDB lineage: Bacteria > Cyanobacteriota > Cyanobacteriia > Leptolyngbyales > Leptolyngbyaceae > JAAFJU01. The sequence goes on along the minus strand of JANMIS010000981.1, from coordinate 2,648 downwards.
TTGCTGCGCGGAGTATCAGTGAGCTGCTGGGCGGCGTTGGGGTCGATCGCTACATCTCCATGAATGTCCAGGGCGTCGAAGCCCTCGTAAATGCCCTCGGAGGCGTCACAGTCCATGTCCCCAAAGACATGAAATATCAAGATGACAGCCAACACCTCTACATCAACCTAAAAGCAGGCCGTCAACACCTCGACGGAAGCAAGACCCTGCAACTGCTTCGCTTCCGCCAAGATGCCTATGGCGATATCGGTCGAATCCAGCGTCAGCAGATGGTAATGCGCGCCATCATGGAGCAAGCCCTCAACCCAGCCACGATTACCCGTTTGCCCAACATCCTGTCGGTGATCCAGTCTCACATCGATACCAACCTTTCCGTCGAAGAGATCGTCGCCCTCGTTGGATACGCCGCCCAAACCAATCGATCGAATACTCAAATGCTCATGGTTCCGGGGGAATTCAGCCATCCTGGAGAGTTTGATGCCAGCTACTGGTTGCCTAGCCAGCGACGGATTCAAGATGTTATGGCTCGGCATTTCGATTTTGGGGATCTTAGCGTACAAGACACGAGTGTCCGATCGCTCCGAGTCACTCTGCAAGACAGCACAAAAAAGCCCGAACATGCTCAAGGAATCCTACAGGGTCTGCGTAAATTCGGCTATGAAAATACCGACGTGGGACAGCCCTGGAACGAGTCTCTCAGCGTGACTCGGATTGTGGCTCAACAAGGTGACACTAAGAGCGCTGAAGCGGTGCGAGAGGCGCTGGGCTTTGGGGAAATCCGGATCGAGAATACAGGAGAGTTAGGATCGGATGTGACAATTCAATTGGGGAAAGACTCATTCCAGCGCAAACGTAAATCCTAGTTATCTCTAATCTCAATGCTTCAATGTAAAAACGGCAGCTCTAATTTATAGAGTTGCCGTTTTTAATAAATACCCCCAAGGGAATTCGAATCCCTGTCGCCTCCGTGAAAGGGAGGTGTCCTAGGCCTCTAGACGATGGGGGCATAGGAATGTTGTCTTCAACACTTCGTTATCTAACATATCAAATCATTCCGTCATTTGCAATCAAAAACAGATTAAATCTTAAAACTGTAAAAGCCGATCTAGACAGGGAAGTCTAAATCGGCTTTTAATAGATACCCCCAAGGGAATTCGAATCCCTGTCGCCTCCGTGAAAGGGAGGTGTCCTAGGCCTCTAGACGATGGGGGCATAGTAACTGAACGTGACAGCAAAGTGCTCTGCAAACGCTCGACTTATAGAAATTTATAGGACTTTCCAGTAACTGTCAACCTTAAAGCCGCCTGATTTTTCAGTTCTCCTCTCGATCGTCAAAACAGGACACCCGATAAACTGTCATGCCTGTCAAAAGAACGTTTAAAAAACCCCTTTACCGTGAGACCATCGAATAGGTATATCGTGGGTCTTAGCCCTGATTCTGGCCTTCCACCTTCTCAGATTTGAGATCTATTCAGCCTCATGATGTATTGGTTAAGTCTATGAGTTCACAGCTCTCTTCTTGGTTAGTCCCCTTGGTCTATGCGATCGGTCGCTACCTGGTGCTACCTGTTTATTTTCAAAAAGTTGAAGTGATCGGCCAAGAGTGGCTACCTCAATCTGGACCGATTATTTTGGCCCCCACGCACCGATCGCGCTGGGATGCCTTGATGCTGCCCTATGCGACAGGCCGTATCGTGACAGGAAGGGATTTGCGGTTCATGGTGACACAGGATGAAGTGAAGGGGGTTCAGGGCTGGTTTATCAGGCGGCTGGGGGGCTTTGCGATCGATACCAGACGGCCCGGAGTTGCGAGCTTGCGCCATGGGATTGAACTATTGCAGCTTGGCGAGATGATGGTTATTTTCCCAGAGGGTAATATTTTTCGCGATCGATCGGTGCAGCCCCTCAAAGCGGGATTTGCACGGTTAGCGCTTCAGGCGACGGCTCAGGAGGACCTAGATGTGACGGTGGTGCCCATTGGGTTGACCTACAGCGGTCGGTTGGTGCCATGGCGATCGTCCGTACAGATTCGCATCGGCAAGCCGTTATCAGTTCAGAGCTACCGTACAGGGCAACCTAAGCAAGATGCAAAAGCGCTGACTTCTGATTTGAATCAATCTCTCCAGAGTCTTCTGACGGATTCCTGCCAAGCGCTAAATCTATCTCAGCCTTGAAAACAGACTCCGAAACCCAAAAAGCGGCGTAGATTTTGCATCTACGCCGCTTTTTATAATTCAGGCGGTTCGCCAGAGATTTTAGCGGCCAATGCCCAAGTAGCGGAATCCAGCAGCTTCCACCATGGCTTGATCCAAGAAGTTACGACCGTCGATCAGCACAGCCGTGTTCATGCAGGTCGCCATCTTGGCATAGTTCAAGTTCTCAAACTCCTTCCACTCAGTCACGACCACCAACGCATCACAGCCATCTGCCAAGCGCTCAGGATCCGTCTCGACAATCACGTCGGAAATCCCATGGCGCATTCCAGATTGGGAAATGATCGGGTCGTAGGCTTTTACCTTGGCTCCGAGGCGCGCTAGGTTTTCAATCAAGACCAAGGCAGGTGCATCACGCAAATCATCGGTGTCCGGCTTAAAGGTCAGACCCAAAAGGCCCACTGTTTTTCCTTTTAAGATCTTCAAGACCTGTTG
>JANMIS010000922.1:0-3832 GCA_031375925.1 Synechococcales cyanobacterium OTE_70_concoct_197_sub | reverse complement strand
CCGTCCGCACCCGATCGCCCTCCATGTAAAATTCATCATTATGCTCACTGCCCCGCAGCAACGTTCCCGCAAACCCCGACCCAATCTCAAATCCCTTACTCGCAGGCAACGACATCACCGCCTTCGCCAAATCCGCCTCCAACTTATCAAACACAGGCTCCCCCAAGCCCACCGGACAATTCCGCACCACGCACTCAATCACCCCACCGATCGAATCCCCTTCCCTCGACATTTCCTGAATCAACTCCACCATCCGCTCCGCCGCCGCACCATCTGGGCAACGCACAATATTGCTCTCCACCTGCGCCATCGTCACCGTCGCTGGGTCCACGGTACTGTCCAAATCTTTAATCCGCTTCACATAAGCAATTACTTCCGTGTTTGCAAAATCCTTCAATACCTGTTTCGCAATGGCCCCCGCCGCCACTCGGCCAATGGTTTCGCGCGCAGACGATCGGCCTCCACCCGCCACAGCCCGAATGCCATACTTCGCATCGTAGGTCGCATCCGCATGGGAGGGGCGATATTTTTTCTCCATGTCGCCGTAGTCCTGCGATCGTTGGTCTTTGTTGCGAACCATGATGGCGATGGGAGTCCCCAGCGTCACGCCATCTAGCATTCCAGACAAGATTTCGCACTGGTCGGCTTCGTTGCGCGGCGTAGTGATTTTGCTTTGGCCGGGGCGACGACGATCGAGTTCTAGCTGAATTGCTTCGCGCGAAATCTCCACCTTCGGCGGACAGCCATCAATCACTACCCCCACCCCGCCCCCATGGGACTCTCCAAAGGTCGTAATCCGAAATGCCTGTCCGAAGGTGCTGCCCATAGTGAATGCTTAGTGTGTAATATTGGGCTTCGATCGTACCAGACATCACGGCCCGTCGCCCGCCTCTCAAGCTCAAGAAAACCAGGCATCACCCGCAGGCAGAGAACTGTGAAGATTATTTCACCGGAATAGACCAAAATATGAAATCTGTTTCAAACCAGCCCTAAAAAAGCGAAATAATTTCAGCCAATGTTTAGAATAAGGAAAGAAATGGTCATTTCTGACCTTTTCCCTTGTTAGAACGTTATCCGGTCAAGCCAAAATATCAGTGAATAGAAGGGGCAGAGTAGCCTTCTTAAGTCATGCGAAATCGCATTTATGGAGTGTATGGTTCAGCAGATCGGAGCAGAGACTTTTTTTGAGAAAGGGAGAAAGCTGGTTCAGTGCGGTTCTTTTTCCGAGGCTGTTGCAGCATTTAATCACGCGATCGACCATCGACCTGACTGGTACGTCGTATGGTATGAACGCGGCAAAGCTCTAATGCAAATCAATCGGATCAATGAGGCCATTACCTCGTTTAAAGAAGTCATTGCTATTCGTGAAGACTATTCTCCTGCTTGGAATAATCTTGGTATGGCCTTCGCTGCCATCGGACATTACGAAGAATCCATCAACAGCTACGATCGCGCCCTCAAGCTCAACCGTCATGGACATAAGACTTGGTATAACCGAGGCAATGCCTTAATGAAGCTGAATGCCTACATCGAGGCGATCGCCAGCTACGAATCCGGACTCAAGCTTCGACCTGACTACGCCCCAGGCTGGTACAACCGCGCCCTCTCGCTCACTTATTTAAAACGCTACAATGAAGCGATCGATAGCTACGAACAAGCCCTGGCCTCACGCCCTCACTTCTCCAGCGCCCACCACAATCAAGCCAATCTCCTCTACAAAATCGGAAAATATGGTGAAGCCCTGGCCAAATACAACCGAGTTCTAGAAATAAAACCCAACGTTGCTCAAGTGTGGCTACGGCGCGGCAGCGTCTTACGGAGACTGGGCCAAAACGATGAAGCCCTCGCCAGCTACAACAAAGCCATCCGCCTCGCCCCGCTTATGTCGCAGGCCTGGTACCAGCGCGGCAAAGTCTTAGAAGCGCTGTATCAGGTTAATGAAGCGATCGAAAGCTATCAACGATCGCTCACCCTATCGCCCCATTGGATCGAAGGCTGGATCGTTCTGGGACTTGTCCAAAAGGAAAATCGTCTTTTAGATGACGCCCTTCACAGCCTTAATCAAGCCCTCGCCCTCCGATGCACCTCCATTCCAGCCCTCTCCGCCAAGGGTGCAGTCCTCTATCAGTTAGGGAAATATACTGAGGCACTCAACGCCTACAACCGCGCCGTCAAGCTCAACCCCGACGATCCCCAGCTTTGGTACGATCGGGGCAAAGTGATCGATCGCCTCAACCAATCCGAAGAAGCCATCGCCTCCTACGATCGCGCCCTAGAAAATAACCCCAAATTCGCCCGCGCCTGGTACCGTCGCGGCATCACCTTCAGCCGCATGGGACTGCATCTAGAAGCCATCGGCAACTACGACAAAGCCCTAGAAATTAACCCCGACCTCATCGATGCCGCCAGCCGTCGTCACATTGCCCTACGCCATACCCACACCGTTCCTATCACCAAACCCCAATAACCTACAAAAAATACCGATCGGCTCCAAAAAATCAGAATCGATCGGTATTTTTGCTGTAAGAGTTAGATTTCTATCAGAAATAGACGGTCTAAATCTTAAAGCGGGTGAGCTAACAGGTCCGGGAAGAACCGATTAGCCTCAATCAAAATCCCCGCCGTCACTGTCAGCAAGAGCATCAGCAGCACGGGAGCGCTAGAAAGATAACGGGTCATAACAAGCCTCCAAATCCAAGAAAGAACAACTAACCACTAGATGACTAGCGAGGCGAAACCGTAATTTCGCTGTCTTTAGCAAACATCTTACCTGTGGAAAATTCACCAAAGGCAGCCAACGGCCAAGCAAATCCACCAATCATGAATTTGATTGCCAAGGGCACGTCAATTGTGATTTCTTTCGCTTCAGGGTTAGGCCCTTTCTGAATTGCTTGGAGGTAGGCACGGCCCACCCAACCAATCCAACCCGTAATGTATAGGAACATAATGCCGGGGATAATGAAATCGCCTGCATGGGCAGGGTTATCCACAATCAAATGAGGCAATCCATCTGCACCGCACAAGAGACCCGATTTGGAGTACTGCTCGTAGCGGCGTGCCGCCGTAGGACTCGTAGATTCTTTCATCCGAGTCGCAAACGCCTGAGATTGACCACAGGGCGTTAAATTGTCATAAGCTGCTTGAGCTGGAGCCGTTTCCACGAAACCAAACCACAAGAGCACTGCTAGAACGATCGCAAACAAACGTTGCATAGAATTGTTTCCCTCTTTATCGCAATTGAAAAAGGTTGGAAAAATTGGGTATCTTGCTTGTCCCATAAGGGATTACGCTAAGATAAATTCAGAAATTCCCATCCAAAAGTTACCAGCAAATGGCAACCGTACTTGCGATTGAAACAAGTTGTGACGAAACAGGGGTAGCTATTGTTAAGAACCGTCAAGTTCTCAGCGATATCGTCGCCACCCAAATCGACATTCACCGACTCTACGGCGGCGTAGTGCCTGAGGTGGCCTCCCGTCAGCACCTCGAAGGCGTGAACCTAGCGATCGACCAAGCCCTAGCGCAGTCTGGGTTAGATTGGAGCGAAATCGATGCGATTGCGGCGACTTGTGCGCCAGGATTAGTGGGGGCATTGCTCGTAGGTCTGATGGCGGCGAAAACTTTGGCAATGGTGCATCAGAAGCCCTTCATTGGGGTTCACCACTTGGAGGGTCACATTTATGCATCCTACTTGAGTGAGCCGACGCTACAGCCGCCGTTTTTGTGTCTTTTGGTGTCGGGGGGGCATACGAGTTTGATTGCGGTGCGGGACTGTGGGGACTATGAGATTTTAGGTCAGACGCGGGATGATGCGGCGGGGGAGGCTTTTGAT
>JANMIS010000913.1:0-7084 GCA_031375925.1 Synechococcales cyanobacterium OTE_70_concoct_197_sub | reverse complement strand
GGTCATCACGGCGTCATCTTCCAGCCCATGCAACTGCGCCAATTCCCGCAGTTCTCGGCAACCCTGAGCCAGGTACTCAATCGTAATCAAACTCTCGACTTCCTGAACCTTCCCGTCCGGCAAAGTATAGTAACGCCGCTCTGATCGCCATTCCCCCACCGATCGCTGGAAAAAATCAGAAATCAAAACGTCGAGAGTCGCGTTTGCCGTTGGACGCAGTGGAGAAGTAATCATGGGCACCTTTGCTGAGAAAACTAGAGGAACGAAATCATCATCCAGTGACCACAAACCTTAATAGTTTAAGTATTCTATGTTTTAGGCACTTTACAGGCGGCGCTTTGTCAATTCAAAAACGCTCGCTTGTCACAATTATTAATATAGGGCGCTACAGACAATCGTGCAACTTTTCCCTCTCAGGAAAACCCAGGATTCCACTACGATTCATCTGTGCCTTAGAAATCTGACCATCAGGAACCGGAGCATCGAAGTCCTCCGTCGTAAAAATTTCTGATAGGTTCGAAGCATAGGCCAATGCAATAACTACGGCTGTTGAATTGAGATAAATAAAAGAAGCAACTTCACAAGAAATTCATTCATTAACATCAAATTTCGCTTGCAGAGGGAGCTTTTGATTTTTCAATTCCCTGAAGATAATTCATGTCAATCGTTGAAGATCGGCTCAGTGCAAGGGCTGCGATCTTTTTTTTTCAAACCCTGAGAGGTGGAGTACCATGCTCTCACTCCAGCAAAGCCCTACGGCTTGCGATTGCAGTATTTTCGGTTCAATCTCGGTTCAATCAACGTGTGAGTCATGGTTTATCAAGTGGACGATCGGGCAACATTATCATTGGTAGAGCTAGCCCAAGGGGGGCACATGCCTTCCTTAAGCACTTGGCTCAATCAGTGTCTCTCTGTCCACCAACTGCAAGCCAAACTTAGCTACGTTCGCCCTGGATATGTCCGGATTGCGATCGCCCTTCGCCCCTCACCTCGCATTGATCCCAAAAATCCGATCTTTCAAAAGCGATTGACTCGTTTCATTTGTCAACAACTTTGGACGTTGAACTCTGATGTATTAGACGGCGCTTATATTGTTGTTACCTATGTCGGTCGGCCCAGCATCCTATGGAAGAAGTCCGTCCGGATCACGTCGCCCGCCCGTAAGGCCAAGATCGATCGTGCTCCTCAGCAAGTCCAGAAAAACCTTCGTCAAGCGACCCAAAAGCGCAAACAGTTTCAAATGTTGCGATCGATGATGATCAGTGGCTCTTCTGCTGCGGCCTTCATCATGGGCTGCTGGCTGGGATATGCCGATGCCCCTCCCGAGCAAACCGCCGCATCAGCCTCTAGCGGCATCACCCAAGTCTTTAAGCCTTCGGAAAACGGTTCTGTGAAAGCGGCCCTGGAAAGTGTCGCGACCGTATCTCACAAAGCCCAAAGCTCTGACCCAAGTGTCAGTTTGATTTTCGGAGGTGACGTGACCCTCACTGATGCCTATACCGATAAAGTAGGAAAAAACCAGCAGTGGGCCTTCTCTCAGCTTGAAGAATTCCGTCAAGCTGACATCAGCATGGTCAACTTAGAAGCACCCTTCACCAGTGCAGCCCAACCGCTACCCGGCAAGAAATTCAATTTCAAAGCCCCAGTTGAAAATGTCCAGGCGCTGCAAACAGGCGGCATTGACATTGTTAATCTCGCCAATAATCACGCCATGGATTATCAACGGGCAGGATTGATTGAAACCACCCAAACCCTGAAAAAGGCAGGTATTCAATCTGTGGGTGCTGGTGAAGATATCAAAGCGGCTCGGCGGCCCGTCATCATGGATGTTAAAGGTAAAAAAGTCGCCTATCTTGGCTACTACGATGCTGACCTTCACGCAGCCACCGAAAAAACTGCCGGGACGAATCCTCGCCACAACGATCGGGTCGCAGCAGATATCAAAGCATTGCGGGGTCAAGTGGATTGGATCGTGGTGAATTATCACTGGGGAGAAGAATTAGCAAAATACCCCGGAGATTGGCAAATTGATCTGGCGCGTTTTACGGTTGATCAGGGCGCTGACTTAGTAGTGGGCCATCATCCCCATGTGCTGCAAGGCGCAGAGGTTTATAAAGGTCGTCCGATCGTCTATTCCCTTGGAAATTTTATCTTCGGTGGAAATTCCATCAGCGACTACGACACTGCTGCTTTGAAAGTGTCGCTTAAAGACGAGCAAATGCGCGTAGAATTCCTTCCTGTTCAAGTGCGCGGTTATCAAGCCCGAGTCGTCAACGGGCAATCTGGTCAACAGATTCTCGGTCAGATTACCAGCGTGTCGGATATTTTTCAGCAGCCCATGACTTCATCTATGACGCTGAACACCAAAACCAACCAAGCAACGCCTTTAGAACCTGCCAAGGCAATGCCTGCGGACGCCATTCCAACCACCGCCCCGCAGTCAGATCTACAGTCCTCACCGCCAGCGCTTCCAGCCACTAAGCCAGAACCCAATAAAGCGGAGCCAAAATCTGGAACTCAGGCTGAACCCAAACGGGAAGCCTCGCCCACGGTTGAAAAAACCTCTGATCCAGAAAATCCTTGGAGTCAGGATTCCTTCATTAGCGGTCCGAATAAAGGCGAAAAGCTCTTAGTCCCTCACAGTGCCAAACCAACCTCAGAGGTCAAAGCCGTTAGCAAGCCTGAAACTGATTCTGATGTGAGTAAGGTCGAATCCACCGACGGCACCGTCTCTAATCTCGACTCTCGCAAAGCCGTTGAGACCGCAGCGCTAAAAGAATCTACGATCGATGACCTAGAAGCTGAATCCATGGCTCCGGGCGAATCCATGATCATTCCCAATGGCGTTGCACCCGAATCTGAGGCCGCGAAAGAAACCATTATCAGCGCTCCGGATCACCAAATTGATCCCGGAAAAAGCCTAGAACCCATGAAGAAACATTATGCAGATGCGCCTGCCCACCCACCTGCTCAAGAACGACTTCCCTTGGCAGAAGTGGCAGTTCGACCTTAGGGGCAGCGATCGGTCTACCATGGGAAAAGTCAAATTTTCCCTGTGAGAGATGCGTTATTCCATTGTTCACACGACGACTTACACCTATAGCGACCCTGTGGTTTTGCAACCCCACGTCTTGCGGCTCAGTCCCCGATCGGATAGTTGGCAACGGCTAGATGATTTTGAGATTACGATCGCACCCAAGCCCTTACAGATTTCAGATTACAGCGACCTAGATGGCAATCGATTGCTGAAGGTGTGGTTTGAAGCGATGCCCTGCGATCGGCTAGAAATTACCACCCGTTCTCAAGTCACGACTCATCAAGCGAATCCGTTTTTATATCTAGCAGAGCCTTACTCGCTGCAACTTCCCATTGACTACCCGATTTCTCTGGCAACCCAACTTCAAGGCTACTTACAACCTCAAAGACCGATCGATCCCATCGCGATCGAACTCGCCCAAGAGATTGCGCTTGAATCTAATGATCAGGTCGCTGATTTTCTGATACGGCTAAATCAGCGGATTAATCAACATTGCCACTATGCCGTGAGGGAAATGGGCCGATCGTTACCGCCAGGGATCACCTGGCGATCTCGAAAAGGCACCTGTCGCGATTTTACTGTGCTGTTTATGGAAGTCTGTCGCGCTGCGGGACTCGCGGCGAGATTTGTGAGTGGGTACCAAGAAGGCGATGCGGCGGCAGGGGAACACTACCTTCATGCTTGGGCTGAGGTGTATCTGCCGGGGGCGGGATGGCGAGGCTATGACCCGACTTTGGGCGTAGTGGTGAGCGATCGGCATATTGCTATTGTCAGCAGCGTAGATCCCATGTATGCAGCGCCTGTGAGTGGCGGATTTCGACCTGTACACGCTCTTTCTTCGATGAGTTATCAATTGCGATTACAGGAAATCAGCTCATAAAAAACCATCGGAAGATCAAAACCTTCCGATGGTTTTTTATTCCTGCAAAAATACTACGCAGGAATGTTAGCAATAGCACGAACGGCTTCTGCTTCTTCAGGATTAATCCCTAAGCGAGTCAAGTTGATGCGCCCACGGTTATCCACTTCACGGATTTTAACCACGACGTCATCGCCGACATTCACTTCATCTTCCACGGTCTTAACGCGATAGTCCGCAAGCTGGGAGATGTGGATCATGCCTTCTTTGCCCGGTAGAAACTCTACAAACGCGCCAATCGGAATGGTCCGCGTGACCTTACCTAAGTAGACATCGCCTTCTTTGAGGCGTTTCGTCATCGCTTCGATGATGGACTTTGCACGCATGGCCTTCGCACCATCAAGGCCAGAAATCGTGACCGTTCCATCGTCATCGATGTCGATCTTGGTTCCCGTCTCTTCAGTGATGCTCTTGATCATCTTGCCACCTGGTCCAATCACCATGCCGATTTGTTCGGGGGCGATCTTAAGGGTCATGAGACGTGGCGCATAGGGAGAGAGATCATCACGAGGGGTCTCGATCGCTTCCATCATTTTGCTGATGATGTGAAGCCTCGCAGGCAATGCTTTATTAATGGCACTGGCAATGACTTCCATTGACAACCCGGTAATCTTCATATCTAACTGAAGCGCGGTGATGCCATCTCGGGTTCCAGCGACTTTGAAATCCATGTCGCCAAGGAAATCTTCGATGCCTTGAATATCACTTAAGACCCGGACTTCATCGCCTTCCTTAATTAACCCCATCGCCGCGCCGCCAACGGGTTTTTTAATGGGCACCCCTGCATCCATCAGAGCCAGGGTCGAACCGCAGACCGAACCCATAGAGGTGGATCCGTTAGAGGAAAGACATTCTGAAACGATGCGGATGACGTAGGGGAAATCAACACGGGCAGGCAACACGGGCAACAATGCGCGTTCTGCTAAGGCTCCGTGGCCAATTTCCCGACGACCGGGCGATCGCATGGGCCGCGTTTCACCGACGGAATAGGGAGGGAAGTTGTAGTGGTGGAGGTAGCGTTTTTCGCTGTCGGGGCTGAGGTCGTCTAGTTCTTGAGCATCACCAGGAGACCCGAGGGTCAAAACAGATAACACTTGGGTCAAACCACGATTAAACAGCCCTGCACCATGGACGCGCTTTGGCAAAACGCCGACTTTACAAGAAATCGGACGAATCTCGTCCAGCTTACGACCATCTACCCGGACGTTATCTTCAACGACTTGAGCGCGCATCAGCTTCTTAGTGATGCTCTTAAAGGTCTCGCCGAGAAGCTTGCCATTAGCGGCGACTGCAACTTTGACGGGATGCTCATCGTCCAAGGCTTCGATTTCGGCGACGATCGCAGCTTTAACCTCATCCAAGGCTCCATCGCGAACGGCTTTATCTTTTTCAAAACGAGCGAGTATTTCCTTAACGGGCTGGGTTGCTCGTTCTGCGACGAAGATTCCGAAGGTCGGATCCACAACAGGTGCTTCTGCGGTTACAACTTCGATGCCCATCTCTTTACAAAGTGCAAGCTGAGCCGCAATCAGTTCACGGACCGCTTCATAGCCAAAGTCGATCGCTTCGATCATGTCAGCTTCGGGCAGTTCATTAGCCCCAGCTTCCACCATGACCACGCCTTCTAAGGTTCCTGCGACCACAAGGTCTAGGTCCCCAGCAGAAATTTCGGCGTAGGTTGGGTTGAGGATAAAGTCATCCCCCACGAGACCCACCCGCACCGCAGCCATCGGACCGTTAAAGGGAATCTTCGCGAGCAGAGTCGCGATCGAAGCCCCTGTCACCGCCAGAACGTCCGGCGGAACTTTTTCATCCATAGACAGCGTAGTTGCAACAATTTGGAGATCGTCGCGCAGCCAGCCTGGGAACAATGGACGCATGGGCCGGTCGATCAGTCGCCCCGTCAAAATTGCCTTTTCGGGTGGGCGAGACTCACGGCGTTGAAAACTCCCTGGAATGCGCCCGGCGGCATACATTCGTTCTTCATAGTCAACCGTCAATGGGAGAAAATCAATTCCTGGGCGACCTGAGGCACGGGTGGCGGTCACGAGAACTGATGTGTCACCTGATTCAATGAGGACTGATCCCCCCGCTTGAGGGGCTAGAAGTCCAATTCTAAGCCGGATCTCTCGACCATCGAAAGATATAGACTTTACAATTTCTTCCATGTAGCGCGCTACCTTTTCTCTGTCTTTTTGTTCTGTGGCAATCGTAACACTTATATATCCGTAGGAATCGCAGATCTCGTCCGAGACCCACTTATAATCTCATTGATAACAACCTTCTTTAACCATTAAAGCCAAAGTCGATTTAATCTATCTATCTAAATTTAGCTATCTGGCTCATGACTCTCTGCGCTTTAGGAGTTCTGGTTTATGTTGATCCCTGCGACGAATCCCTTGTTGACGTTAGGCTTACGGCTGGTGGCTTGGGGCCTGACAGCGGGCAGTTTCTGGAGTCTGTATCGACTGCTGAGAGACACGATACAAGCCACTCGTCGGATGCACCAGATTCCTTGTAGTCGTTGCCGCTACTTTACACAAGACTACTTTCTAAAATGCACGGTTCATCCTAGTAAGGCGCTCTCGGAGGAGGCGATCGGTTGCCGCGATTATGCCTAGCCCCAAGAATCCTAAGATAGACAAGTTTCCAGCGCCAGTAGACAGTCAATTCCTAGGCGGAGTATATCTTTCTTCAAAAATAATCTTTCCAAAAGGGCTTGATAGCAGCCTAGTTTTTCAGCGGTGGGAAGGGATTGTTGAAAAATAAATTGAATTTGCAAGCCATACAACCGCCAAGTGGGGAAGTCTACTTTGCCTTTTTTGCGAGGATCCCACCAGCCTGTCGAGGGCAGAGGACCTGTAAACGGCATCAAACGACGTTTGCGGGACAGATGAGCGGGAATCGTCTGCATCGATTGGGCTGGGTGGATACGGAAATTGAAGAGAAATTCCGGAACTTGATGGAAGCGTCCATAGAATGCCAGATGGCAAAGGAATAGGAAATCGCCATGGGCGTAGGAGCCTTGTCGGGGAGCTTTCTGCAACGTACTCATCCGCATCAGTCCAAAGATTTCACATCCAATGTACTCGTGTCCTTGCATTAGAAGGGATCGCAATCGCACAGCG
>JANMIS010000907.1:0-1598 GCA_031375925.1 Synechococcales cyanobacterium OTE_70_concoct_197_sub | reverse complement strand
AGCCCCTCGCCCAAATACGACCCGTCCGATCGTCTGCACCAAAATCTCCAAGTCCAAATTCAACGACCAATGATCAATGTAATAAAGGTCTAATCTCGCCGCATCATCAAACTCATCCAAGTCCGATCGGCCCGAAATCTGCCAGAGTCCCGTCATTCCCGGCAATACTTGATGCCGCACATGATGCCAATCTGCAAACCGTTCCACATCTCGCAGCGGCAGCGGTCTCGGACCCACCAAACTCATTTGCCCAAGTAATACATTCACTAATTGCGGTAATTCATCCAAACTTAATCGCCTTAAAATAGCACCAACCTTTGTAACACGGGGGTCCGATCGCACTTTAAACAGCACCCCATCCCGGCTTTCGTTGCGCGCCTCCAGACTCGCCTGCAACTCGCCTGCATTCACCGCCATCGTCCGAAACTTCCAAATCTGAAATCCTGATCCATTCAGTCCCACCCGCTCTTGTCTAAAAAAGATTGGACCTGGGGATTCAAAATAAATCACAATAGAAATCGCTAGAAAAAACGGAAACAATAGCACTAATCCAAACAGTGAACCTAATACATCCACCAATCGCTTAATTCGATAATCCCAACCTGAAAGCAATGGCGGCTCCAATCGCAACGTGGGCATCCCCGCAAAAATTTCTGGAATCCCACGACGATGCAATGTCTCCACACTCGACGGAATCAACCGCAATGTAATGCCCGCCCGCCGCAATCGCCAATACAACTGCGACGCTAACTCCGTCTGCGGCAACGCTTCCACCAACACCTCACGCGCACCAGACTTCACAATGCTCTCAACGATCGCCGCACTCCCCACCGTCGAAGACAAAGCCGCCCCCACCACCCGGTAATGGCGTTGCCTATCTAACGATCGGGCTAGCTTCGGCAATCGTCCCGCAGAAGACACAATAAAAACACTGATCTGCGATCGGGCCACCTCCACCCAGCGAATCAGCCAGCAGCAAACCAGCCTCATCCCAATAATCCCCACCACACTCCCCAACCAGGCCGAAATCACCAGCGATCGGGGCGGAGCCAAACGGGGATCATAAAAATAAATCATCACCAAACCCCAGCCATACAGCCAGCTCACCAGCTTCCCCGCCTGCACATAATCGCCTGCTCTCACCGCCCCATACATCTGCCCCATCCCAAACACCGACAACATCGCAGCGGCAAATCCCCAGAAAATTCCCGGCAACCCCAACACCACACCCCAATTCAACGCAGGCGGCAACGGCATATAAAACTGGTTGAGATAGACCGCCAAACGCCAAGCCCCCGCCAACGCCGCGACATCGCCCAGCAACAGCCCCAGCAAATAGCGCCAACGCCACAGCCACGATCGAAATGACAACCCCTTCCCCGAAGCCCGCAAATCCGCTACCATCTCACACCTTCCGAAGGTTTCGCTACATTAAAGCCCAAACATTAAAACCCAAACCCTACAATTCATCTCTCAAGGCGTGACAAACTAAGGAGAATTCCTGAAAAAACAAACCATCTTTCGATCTCTGACCTATCCTGACCTAAAAGATTCTCTAGGATCACTCCATCTATTCACTTACCCCATGCCATCATGAC
>JANMIS010000885.1:0-8172 GCA_031375925.1 Synechococcales cyanobacterium OTE_70_concoct_197_sub | reverse complement strand
GGCGGCACAAATAGTGCCGCCGCCTGTGGGTAAGGCGGAGCAATAAAAATGGTCGATTTTCAACCAGTCCATTCCAAGACAAGTGCCCACAATATCGACGATCGCATCGATCGCCCCAACTTCATGGAAAAAGACTTGTTCCGGGGGAATTCCATGGACGGCACCTTCCGCGATCGCTAGATTACGAAAGACTTCTAGGCTCCATTTCTCAGCTTGTTGTGGAAGATGTGCTTCACTAATCAGGGTTTCAATTTCTGGCAGAGTTCGAGTATGGGAATGATGGTATAAGTGATCGTGAGAGCGATCGTGATGATGTGGTTGTTCGGGTTCTGATTTTATTAAAGTAACGATCGCTTTTGTGGCTTGCTGACCGTTGTGAATCATTTGCTTTGACGTAAGCTTATATTCGGTTGCGATACCCAGCCGATCGAGGTGTTGCGTCAAATATTCGATCGGGACTCCCGCGTCTATTAAGGCTCCTAAACACATATCACCTGAAACACCTGTGGGACAATCAAAATAGGCGATTTTCATAGGAAGAATCCTTGAGTTTGCAGCAAAGCTGGCAGCGGAAGTTTTCTAATACTATCATTGCGAGTCGTTGGCGCAGCCTCCCGGCACGGGAATCGCCCCGAGATTTTCATGCAATCGCATTTCTTTTAAAGTGGCAAGGACTTAGGGCGTTTTAATACCTTGATTATTTCATCAGCACTGAATAGCCAAGAAGCATAGCGCTGTGCAAGCTGTCCAAGAGCGATCGGGGGCACCAATCCAGCAATCATTCCTAAGACGAAATGAATCAAAAATTGATCGGTTTTAAATACCTTGAGTAAAATCACACGGACAAAAACCCAAGTCAACATATGCAAAATATAAATATAAAAAGAATTCTTACCTAAAGTCTTAAGCCAACATAATTGATGGGCTTGAGATAAGCTATAGGAGCACAGTACGATGGTTGAAATTCCTAAAGTGCAGAAAACATTGGCCATCAAAGGGGACAGTGCTTGATTAAGTGGGACGATCAGGGTCGCAATAGTAAAAAGGCATAAGCCTGTCAGTCCCAGCAATCCACAGGTTTGTGATGTTAACTTAGGCTGCAATAAGTCTTTTGATAGAGCGTTCCCTATTAAAAAGTAGAGAGTGAGAGACATGACATTATTAAAAATTCCTGGTGCCAATGAAGCTCCATATTGTGAGGCGAAGAAGAGGCCAATCAGGATCGCAATAGGCAAAAATCGCTTAAGCCCTAATACCAGCAAATTGATCAAGCAGAGTGCATACAAAAACCATAGATGAGACTTGGGATCAAATACGATTTGGTAAGGCAGATCAGTCCATTGCAATTTGGTATTGGTATCCCCAGCAAACGTCACCATCACCATCCCAAAAATGACAGACCAAAGCAAATAGGGATAGAGCAAACCAACAATTTTTTTGCCTGCAAAGGTCAGACGCTGACGATCGGTTTTTAACCGAGAATCTTTAAATAGTATTCCCGCTATAAAAAAGAATAACGGCATATGAAACGTATAAATGCTCAGCACAGACAGGTCTAGTGCTTGCTTGGCTGCGACAGAAATCGTCCGCAATACTCCTGCATTACTCAATCCACTGATGACGTGACCATACACCACTAAAATAATTCCAATTCCCTTGGCATAATCTAACCAATCAACTCTGGACTGATCGTTTTGTTGCAGTGAAGCAGTATTGGATAACATCATAAATTCCAGGAAGGATTAAAATCAATCCTAGGAGGGATGTCGTTTTGCAACTAGCCTATTCTGGTGAACTTTATACTCAATACGATGAAGCTTATGTAAATATACTGAATAACTTGAATCTATAACCAAGGAAAAATGGCGGGTCAGAATGTAATTGATGAAACAATCATGAACGACGATCGGTGTCATGATTACTCACGAAATATGATGTAAAGCTGGTTGACTATGACGCGAATTTTTAAGGGCGCAGAATTTTTTCAACCCACCACTACGGAACCCATTCGATCGGTGGTTTCAGAATCAAAGGATGCAACGATCGTCGCTTGGTATGTCAATCCTGGCCAAACCATTCCACCCCACATTCATCCTCGTGGTCAAGATACTTGGACTGTATTAAGCGGCACAGGGCAATACTACCTTGATGAATTAGGCAATCATAAAACCATTGCTGCGGGCGATGTCGTTATTGCAACCTCAGGTGATGTTCATGGCGTTCATAATCACAGCGATGAAGCGCTTACGTTTATTTCTGTTGTTGCGCCATTGGATGCAGGGTATCAACTTATTAAATAGCCTTGCTGAGGCGCTCAACTGAGCAGTAGCCGAGGTGGGACGAGCCAAAACAATTCACACTGCCCGACCAAATTTCCTTCGATCGGCGCTGTTAATCCAATAATTCCGGCTTTCTTCAACGCTAGATTGGTCTGCTTACTGCTAGAAATAAGGTGCGAGGCTAATTGATTGAGATCTGGCTCATGACCGACGATCGCAAGGCGCGCGGTGGTTTGGCGAAGGGTTTCTACATGAGTGATGATGGCAGCACTGTCACCTTCTGGCTGAAGTTGATCTAGGGTTTCTGAGGTTTCTACAAGGCCAACCGACTGGAGCACGATCGCAGTTTGTAAGGCGCGAGTGTAGGGGCTTGTTAAGACCCGATCGAACCGAATGCCCAGTTCTTTTAATCGATGCGCGACTCTTTGAGTTTTTTTCACGCCCTCTTCGGTGAGTGGACGGATGGCATCGTCCTCGTAGTCCCCAAACTGTCCAGCCAAACCATGGCGAATGAGATAGATTTCAAATGTCATACTAGATGTAATAAAGTTCAGTCACTATCGAGTTCAATCTATGGCTAAAAAATTAGCCTTAGGAATCTTAGAGGTGAAGCCAACTTAAAACATCTCCCAATGTGACTAGAAAAGCAGGATTTAAATTCTTCATAAACTCCGGTAATGGCAATGCTTCGTCTAAGGCTTTAAACGATAGCATTCGCCCATCCGGCACGCTGACAAACAGAGTCTCATTCTCCAAATCCAACATCCAACCCATCACAGTGCCGTGATCCAAACAATGTAGAATTTTTTCCAAAACCAACGTCGAAGTCTGCCCAGGCGACAGGATTTCAATCGTCCAATCTGGTGCGAGGGTAAACTTATTTCCGATTCTTCCCGATTCTGTCTTCGGTAACCGATCCCAAGTGAACACGGTTACGTCAGGTACGATCGATCGTCCTCCAAAGGTACAGCGCAGTTCGGGAAGTGCTAAGGCGATTTTAGTTGGCTTAGTCTTGGCATTGATCACCGTAACTAATTCGCCTTGAGTAATACTGTGTTCACCTTGTGGCATAGGTTTTGTATAAATCTGTCCATTAATGAATTCTTGAGCAGGCTTTGTTTCAGACAGCGCTAAAAATTCTTCCAGCGCTGTCTGGGTTTTAGGTGCTTTAGGTTTGACTGGAGTTTGGACCATGGGGAATGGGGAATTGAGAATGAAGAATTGAGAGTTGAGAAGGAAGAATGGGGAATTGCAGCGTCATCTTTATTTCTACATTTTATATTCCCAATTCTCAATTCCTTACCCTTTCGGGTAATTCTGTTCAGGGTTAATTAGGCGAAGAAGCTTTTGTTTAACTTGAGCGTCGTAGATGCTCCATTTGAGTTTGGCGTAGTCGTTGTTTTCAGCAAAACCAGAAAGGAAGCGATTGGGAATCTCAAAGCCGCCTGCTTGCGATCGGCCTCCTCCAAAAAATCGACCCTGGGCATCCTGGCCAAAGGCTTCTTTTAAAAACTCGTCGGGGTCAAGGGTAATCTTGTTAGTCCGCAACGAGCCGACGACGATTTCGACTTCTTCGTCTTCATCATGCACAATGCCATACACCACTGCGGTATGGACATTATCTTCAGTCACGAGGAAGTCGGCAGCTTGCGGGATGGCGTCGCGATCGTCGTAGCGTAAATACCCCACTCCGGCAATGGAGAAGCTATTTTGAACAGTGCGGTTTTTCAGCGATCGTTCGATGATATCCATAACGGGCCGAGACCGGGCCGATTGCAACACCGCATTGAGAAGTTGCGCATCGTAAAAACGACTAATGTAAGCCGCTGCCAGAAAGTCTTCCTCTTGGGCCTGCATGAGACGGTTGGTATCCGATCGAAGCCCGTGCATCAACGCGGTGGCGCATTTGACGTGTTCGGTGATGTTGCCGTCTAGCTTGATTAGGCCCGCTTGAATATACTGGGTCAAAATCGTAGCTGTAGCCCGCGCGTGGGGCCGGATATCCACATATTCTGCCGTCAGATCATCCTGCAAACTGTGGTGATCGATGATGATGGTGATGGGAATCCCCGCTTCGGTGAGGATGTTCATCAGTTGGCTGGTGGTGCCTTGGTTGTCGATGAGGACTAGACCGCGATACAGCGAGAGATCTTTGGTTTTGACGGCTTGGACGGTCCAGCGCTGGAGGGGAATGCCTGTGAGCTTGACGAGGGCGATGTTTTCTTGGTGACTGAGGGTACCTGCGTAAACGATGTCGGTGGGGATATCGAATTTTTGGGCAATGAGCTTGTAAGTCCAGGCGGAAGAGAGCGCGTCGGGGTCAGGGAAGTCTTGCAAAACGACGACTTGACGTTCGCCGCGATGGCGTTCCATGGTTTTGCGAAATTGGTCGAGCTTTTGTTCTTGTTCGGGCGATCGGAGCACATCATAGGGCGATCGGGCGCGGTATTCCGGGTTGTAGCCATTGCCGTTGAAACCGTTGGGGTGTGGCACGGAGTCAAGGAATGAGCGATCAAGGGTGATTTGAGGGATGTCTAGGGCGGATTCTTCTTGAAGTGGGTCCGCCGAACTTACGCTGTCAGATGGCATAGGGTGTTGGGTGCAAAATGATGAAGATTTCGATCGTACGAGAATTCTGGCGAATGTGCTAGATGTTGCCTGAATTGTGATTTGAAGCGCTCTTATCCGATCGCTTTGAAACGGTCGCATCAGACCACGGCTCCGATCATGTCACAATCTACGGCAATAAAAAAGCCTTGAAAGATAAAGTGAGGCGTTCCTAACATTTCCAGCTTTGTCTAATAATCCCATTCTGAATGGTTTCTGAGAGAAATGTGAAAACCTGTAACAATTTTGGTAATTCATTAATAAATGTTGCAGCTTTGTGATCCCTTTGCTAGGGTGTGCTCTTCGGACAGCAACACCTAACAGCAGGGGTCCGAGGCTTTGATTGATTGTGTGTTCATTTTCTTTTAGTGCCACTATTTCAACTTGTTTTCAGTCGTTAACAGAACTCCAAAAGAACGCTGTAAACGTTTAGTCGCTGGAGGCTACACCATGAATATTCAAGGAAAGACGGTTTTGGTTACGGGTGCGTCCCGTGGAATTGGACGATCGATCGCGCTGGAATTTGCTCAAACTCAGAATGTTAAACGGGTCATTATCGTAGCGCGATCGTCCGATCGATTGGCTATGGTCGCGCAGGAGATCCGATCGTTGGGCGTTGATGCGGTGCCAATTGCGTTGGATTTGACGCAGCCGATCGCGGTCAATATTGCGGTGGCACAGGCTTGGCGCGACTATGGGCCGATTCATGTGCTGGTGAACTGTGCGGGGGTGGCGCATCAGGTGCCGTTTTTGCAGGCGCGATTGCCGCAGATGCAGGAAGAGATGGCGCTGAATCTCATGGGAATGTATACGATGACTCGGCTGATTGCTCGTCGGATGGCGGCGGGGCGAGACGGGACGATTGTTAATGTGTCAAGTTTGATGGGGAAGATTGCATCGCCGACGATGGCAACCTATTCGGCGACGAAGTTTGCGGTGTTGGGGTTTACTCAGGCGTTGCGGGGTGAGTTGGCTTGCCACAATATCCGAGTGGTGGCGCTGTTGCCATCGTTAACGGATACGGATATGGTTCAGCGCTTTCAGTTGTTTCGATGGGTGATGCCGACCACTCCAGAGACGGTGGCGAGGGCGTTGGTCCGGGGGCTAGAGCGGGATTCATTGGAGATTTTGGTGGGGTGGCAAAGTTATTTGGCGGTATTGGGAAACCGCGTTTTGCCATCGCTGATGGAGTGGATTGCTAAGCTGGCGGCTCCGCTGCCAGAGAGTGCTGAGGAGGCTAGGCTGCGGGAGGCTCGGGAGATGGGTTAGGTAGGGTTTATCCGATCGTATTTGAGTGATCATCTTTGGGCGATCGGCAATGTTCGATCGCCTTTCTAATTCACCGATAAAGTTGATTTGATGAATTCGGTATCGGAAGGCCTGTCCCGTTTTGGGAAATGACTAATCTTCATCCAGTTCGTTGGGCGGCAAGGTCACATCTTCGTATAGGTCCTCGATCGCAAACTCCAATCCAATACTCGCTAGCTCAACTCGATCGCCCGCAGAATAAGCGTGAAGCTCCCATCGTCCCGCAATATTTCTTCGATAGATTTCGACATTCACTCGGTTTTGCGAAACCAAGACATACTCTTCCAGGGAATCCGATCGGCGGTAATCTGCAAACTTGTCGCCCCGATCGAATCGCTCTGTGGAGTCTGATAAAACTTCGATAATCGTCTTGTAGTGGCGCTTGACGTAGCGATCGAGCTTGTCGCGATCGTCGCACGTCACCATTAGATCAGGATAATAAAATCGGCTGCTACCCTTGATTTTGGCTTTGATATCTTGTGGATAGAGGCTACAAGCGCTGCCTCGGAGGTGTGGACCCATAGCCATGATGATGTTTCGGACGATCGCCGCATGGTTGTCACTCGAACCCGCCATCGCGAAGACTTCGCCATCAATATACTCGTGCCTGACCTCGCTTTTTTCTTCCCATTCCAAATATTCTTCGGGCGATAGAGACGGGACACGGTTTGCGATCATAGTGGATTGGCCTCAATGTTGATTGATCTTGAATTAAGCGAATGACTCATCCTCATCGGGTTCTTCGGGCGGCAGATTCACGTCTTCGTACAAGTCCTCGATCGCAAACTCCAATCCAATATTCGCTAGCTCAACTCGATCGCCCGCAGAATAAGCGTGAAGCTCCCATCGTCCTGCAATATTTCTTCGGTAGACTTCAACATTCATTCGATGCTGAGAAATAAGTACGTATTCTTCTAAGGACTCCGATCGGCGGTAATCTTCAAACTTATCGCCCCGATCAAACCTCTCAGTAGAGTCTGATAGGACTTCGACAATCATCTTATAGTAACGCTTAACATAATCATCGGGCTTGTCCCGATCGTCGCACGTTACCATCAGATCGGGATAGTAAAATCGGTTCCGGCCCTTGACTTTAGCTTTAATATCTTGTGGATAGAGGTCGCAGCCACTCCCCCGTAGTTGAAGTCCAACTGTCAAAATAAAATTTTTGACAATCACGGCGTGCTTCCCACTCGAACCCGCCATCGCGAAGACTTCGCCATCAATGTACTCATGCTTGATCTCACTTTTTTCTTCCCACTCTAGATACTCTGCGGGCGATAGAGACGGAATTCGGTTGGCGATCATGGTACTTCCATAAAACCTGTGATATGTCAATTGTAAACCGACAGGACAACCCTTAGTTCATCAGGCAAGTTGTTTGTGTCACACACTCACCGTGACCAATCCCTACTACAATTGATGGGATTTTGTTGACCTTTCAAGTTGATAGACTGCCATGCCTCGTCGTACTGACCTCAAGAAGATCCTGTTGATTGGCTCTGGACCGATCGTGATCGGACAAGCTTGCGAGTTTGATTATTCGGGAACGCAGGCATGTAAAGCGCTGCGCGATGAAGGCTATGAAGTCGTGCTAGTAAACTCGAATCCCGCCACCATCATGACGGATCCCGAGACCGCCGATCGGACCTACATCGAGCCGCTCACCCCCGAAATGGTCGAGCAAATTATCGCTCAAGAACGCCCTGACGCATTGCTCCCCACCATGGGCGGCCAGACTGCACTCAACCTTGCCGTCACACTTGCTAAAACAGGAGTCTTGGAAAAATACAACGTCGAACTAATCGGCGCAAAACTGCCTGCGATCGAAATGGCCGAAGATCGCAAGCTCTTCAAGGAAGCCATGGAGCGCATCGGCGTGGGCGTTTGTCCGTCAGGACTAGCCCATACCATGGACGAAGCCAAAATCATTGGCCGAGAAATTAAAATTAAAATCGGACTGCACTGGTGGTATACA
>JANMIS010000842.1:0-2640 GCA_031375925.1 Synechococcales cyanobacterium OTE_70_concoct_197_sub | reverse complement strand
CGTCATCCCCGCGATCGTTGACCCCGGCTACATTTTTATCCCCGATGGCGGCCCAGGAAACGGACGCTATGTGGCAAACGATCCACTAACCACAGTTGACGAGGAATACACGGACCCTATACCGTTTAGTCTTTCTGCCATGTCCCAGTCGACATCCAACAATACGGAATCCGTGGGCGGTGTTCCGGTTGACCTTTACAACGGTAAAATTCTGCGACAACATAGTCTCATTTTGGACGGCTCCGGAGGAACATCCGAGTTGGCAATTCCAGGCCTCGTCTACGACTCCTCAACCGTATTGCCCAACGATCTTACCGACGCCTCAAAACATACTGCAGTCGCCGTTACAGCCTCCTTCAAAAACCCTATAAACCAAATCCTCGATTCGCTAGTCTTCGAGCTAACGTGGCACGACCAAGCTTCCAATGTCCCGGCCATTTCAAGGGTCGAAGTAGCCTCCAACCTATTGAGTGAAGTGGACATAGTCGCCTCACTCTTGCCAAAACGAATCCCAACCAAGACGGGCGTGTATGCCTGGGAACTCAACACGACCGCCAAGTACAGGATCGGAGGGACTGGTCCACAAAAGTCAGTCGTATTGCGATCGCTTGGCGAGACTGCCGTTGTCGTTCGCGATAGCGATGGCAACTTTGGCAACGGCTGGGCTTTGAACGTTCCCGAACTCATCTACGATCAACGCGCAGACGCCGGTGGTGGAACCAATAACGATCCGCTCGATGACCGCGTACTCATCGACTTCCCCGGCTCAACACCCAAGATCTTTGATGCGCGGATGATAGGCATGGGTAACACAGAGGCTCCGTTCAGTTATTCAGGCGAACTAGATCGGACCTCGCTCGGTTCGCTGGGACTTTCCTACGATTCACTACCGCAAAACGGTGAGTATGGCACGTTAACCGTTAGGAAAAGTACCAAAGACTTTTTGCATACAGATGAAATCGTCTACAAGTCGGAGACCGGACAGGAATATGTCTTCAAGCGTCTTCGAAAGACATTTAAGTTCGTACTGGATCGAATCGAACAACCCGGTGTCGACTACGACAAAGCAAAATGGGAGGGAGACACCGTCCGACGAGGCATCGAATTCAAATGGAAAAATGCGGACGACCCAGACTTCGACTGGCGTTTGGCTACAGACCCACCGATGTTAGAAAAACTAGTCGCATCGGATAAAGTCAAGACAACTTTTAGCTCCACCAACAAAAAGATCACTAGTATCACACACGGTTCATACCAAGTGGACATCAAATACTTCGCAGACGGGACGATCGAGAAATTCCAGAACTTCGGTGGAGAAACACTTGCCGAACATCGCTTTACCTATGACAACCAAAGTCGGCTGCAAACGGAACAATGGTTTAGTGGAACGGACATGGATTCCGAAACAACCTTTACTTACAACCCCGTCTCCGGTTTCCTAAACTCCGTTGCCGTCGGTACGAATACGCCATTCCAAGTGGCACCGACGCTCGATATTCCATTCACAATCGTTAACATCCAGAATGTCCCAACGAAAGTTTCAGGCCAAAAGCGAGTCGATTTCAAAGCGGTCGTAAAACGAACGTCAACAGACCTCAAGAAGTGGGACGTCACCGTTGCGACCAAAGACAAGTCGGTCAATACTCCATCGACCGAATTCAAAACCTATTATACCTTTCAAACCGATGGATTATTGATCAAGCAAGAAGAATTGATCAATGATGTCTCCCAAACCATCGACAAATGGGAATACAACGCATGGGGCGATCTAAGCCAACGCACGGATCCGCTCGGTCGCAAGACGACCTACATGTACGACTATCAGTTGCCTGCAGTCTATCTCGGAAACGACAGCCCGGACACCGAGGAGCTGGTTGGTTGGAGTTACGACCCCAACGATTACCAGGGCAATGTCGTTATGACTTTTTCTCTAGCCGGACTAGCGATGTACGAATACGAAACGGACGACGAAGAGAAAGACGCACTCGGAGCGTTGCTTCACGAACAACGTTTTCCGAAAATATATGCACCAAGCTTTGACGTGACGGGTACTTTTGAAGACTACCTCCGAGGCGGTCCGGAATTTCAAACTGACACGTACTATACTATTTCGCGTGCCCGACAATTGCTGAAGACGCAACGCGTCCGTGGATTGTTTGACACACCAGATGGTTCGTTTTTCACTTCAACGAAAGATGCGATCGAGTCATGGCAATACAACTCCGACGGGTTTCTCGAGCGCTCACTTGATGTAAACAACTTGGAAACCAAATACACTTACGCTAAACGTCGCGTCGACACAGTCAAGGTGTCCGACTATGTTTCGGATACACGGGAAATAACCACCTATGTTTACGACTCCAACGGCTTCGACGACAAGGTAACAACGAATTCTCCAGAGGCGACGATTTCTGTCGTCGACTATGACTACGACCCCCTCGGCCATCTCGTAAAGCTGGAGGTAAAGAGCCTCGACAAGAACGCCGCACTGGTAACCTCGTCGAACGACACGTTTCAGTACAACTCCATCGGCCAAGTCAAGCGCTCAACCAACGGTTTGGGGCTCGTGACCGAAACCAAATATAATAGCGATGGCCAAATCAAACGCCAAACCGTAGGCCTGGGCGCGACATATCAATC
>JANMIS010000835.1:0-4921 GCA_031375925.1 Synechococcales cyanobacterium OTE_70_concoct_197_sub | reverse complement strand
TGCGGCACCATGATTTTCGATGCGGAAACCGGAGAACTCATCGGCGACCTGACCGAACCTGACGAAACGCTGCTAGTGGTCAAAGGCGGCAAAGGCGGACTCGGCAACGCAGCCTTCCTGACCAACAGTAATAGAGCACCCGAACGATCGCAGCCCGGTCATGAAGGCGAACAGCGCAAGCTCCGCCTCGAACTCAAGCTCCTCGCCGAAGAGTTCTCCGGTTTCCGCATCGAAAATCATGGTGCCGCAGGGAACTTCGATGGTGCGATCGTCTCCCGAGGGTCCCGTCATGTCTTTGATCCCGCCTTTGGTGCCGTCTTCACCTTTGATGATGCGTTGGTAGCGAAAGTCGAGGAGGGTTTGGAGGTTGGGGTTGGCTTTGAGGATTACATCACCGCCCCAGCCGCCGTTACCGCCATTGGGTCCGCCTGCGGGAACATATTTTTCGCGACGAAAAGACACCATGCCATCGCCGCCGTTGCCTGCGATGACTTCGATTTCAGCTTGGTCGATGAATTGCATGATGTCTGTCGGAAAGAATTTAGTTCAATATCATAGGTGCAAATGTGAACAAAATCTCCCGAAATTATAAATTTGTCATGGAACGATATCCAACATTGACCCATTAATTAGTTAACATGTTGTTTAGTTAGTTAACATAACGTTTTCGGACAATTTAAATAAGTGCTAGAAATAATAGCCTTCAAGTTTTAGTGTCAGGACGGAGGATTGAGGGGATGTGTCTCCACTTTGGCCGAGAGTTGAGGAGCGATGAGGCCGCAAATCTTGCATAAGTTCTTCCCCTAGATAATACATCCTTCTAAGCAGTTATACCCATCAAAAATTTGACCCAGGAAAACTTTTATGAATCACTCACTAGCATTAGGGATCAAAACAAGATTTATGGTGGTGGGTCTTGTGGGTTTCAGTCTAACGATCGCCCCACCTCCCACCATGGCCACCGAAGTCTACAAAGTCGAACTTAGAGAAGCATCCGAAACCCCTTCTAAGCTTTCTGGTGAGCGTTTTAAGAAAGTCCGGGGACAGTCTGAATGGGCCGTGTTGACCCTTAATGAACCCAATGTCGTTCAACTCAAACAGATGAAACGCCTTGCTAATAGCTACGGGATCAGTAAGTGGTTTGAGAATTCCGTGACGCAAATTTTTGCTTGCCCGATCGTCTCTGGTGATTGCAGCACGGTAATTGGAAATCGATTTGAAATTCCTAAGAACAAGACGGTTAAGGATTTTAGATTTGAATTTCAGTTTATAGAAGAGAACATGGAGCAAGTCCGATCGGTTCAAGTCCCGAGCGATCGGCTAGCGGAGAAGCCAGTCATTCCTAGCCGATCGCGCGGCAATCGCTGATAATAACAAGCAGAGATCTACCGGATCAAACCCATGCAAAGCCCTGAGTCTCAGCAGATGCCGACAACGGATGGTATTGCGATCGGCACCCTGCGATCGGTCCATCACATTGCCTTGAATGTCAGAAACATGGCAGCATCCTGCGAGTTTTATTCATCGCTGTTGGGATTGCATCAGCTTCAGGGCGATGAGATCCCGACTACGCTGATAGCATTAGTCGCTGCGGGGAAAGTCGCGAATTTTAAAACGCCCGATGGCATGATTTTAGACCTGTTCAGTGAGCCGGACTTACTCCCGCCCCACCAAGATCCAAAGCAACAGTTCACTCGTGCCAATCACTTTGCCTTTGATGTTGATCCTGAAGATTTTGACCAGGCCGTAGATTGCCTTATCAAAAACAGAGTCCCGATCGACCATGGTCCCGTCTCTCGTCCCACAGGAAGGGGGATTTATTTCTACGATCCCGATGGCTTCATGTTGGAGATTCGCTGCGATCGGATTGACGAAATCTACCACATCATCTCAAATTCAGACTGGCAACAAGCTCAGAATCTCGGTCATTATCACGCTGCGAGCTTAGACCATGAAGGCTTTATTCATTGTTCGACGAGGGAACATATCCTCTGGGCTGCGAACAATCATTATTCAGGGGTAACAGATTTGCGATTACTTGCGATCGACCCTCAGAAACTCACGGAACCTTGGCGGTTTGATACGGTGGCGGGGATCGGCAACTTTCCACACATTCACGGGAAACTCAATCTGGATGCGGTAGTGCGAAGTGAGGCGTTCATCACGGATGAGAGTGAGAGTTTTGTTTTTCCCTTTAAATAGATTGAAGAATTACCCAAGGTCAACAGAGGTCACGATCGGATCAAATGTTGACCTTAACGGTAGTTCAAGACGCTGTAAGCTTACGCTTCGTCTTCTTCAGGAGCATCGGATGGATAGACAAAGCCCTTTGCACGGCCTGTCAGGACGGACTTCCCAAGGGAAAGTGCCCGTGCAGCTTGCAAATCTGCCTTACGAACCCAAGTGGCACGGCGCTGATCGCGCTTTGCGTTGGAGGTTTTCTTTTTAGGACACGCCATGAGTGATCCTTCAGTATTTCAAATTAGACAACCTTGTAAGACTAGCATATGAGGTGCGCTATATTGAGTCTATATCCTCATAATTTTTTGAGTATGACGCTCTACCTTACAGATAAATACGTTGGTCTCCTCACTGACTTTGGCTTTAAGCGGGTATTCGGTACTGAACTGAATAAGCGTTTGCTGATTGACTTTTTAAACACATTCCTTCCTGAAAACCATCAGATTAAGGATCTGACCTTCAGGAATAATGAGAAACTGGGGATTACTACAGTAGACCGTAGAGCCATCTTCGACATCTATTGTCAGAGTGAAAATGGCAGTAGATTCATCGTCGAAATTCAAAAAGCGAAACAGATATTTTTTAAAGATCGCAGTGTTTTCTATTCCACTTTTCCCATTCAAGAGCAGGCTTTGAAAGGTGAGTGGGATTTCAAACTCGCACCTGTTTATGCCGTGGGAATTTTAGATTTTGTCTTTGCAGAACACAAAGATTCATCGGTGATGATTCACACTGTGGAGCTAAAAGACCAGGACTGCAAAGTTTTCTATGACAAGTTGAAGTTTATCTATATTGAACTGCCCAAATTCACAAAAACCGTAGACCAATTAGAGACCCATGCGGATAAATGGCTATTTCTACTCAAAAATCTGGCAAAGTTGGACGATCGGCCTGACTCTATTCAAGAAGACATCTTTAGTGAACTCTTTGAAGTGGCAGAAATTGCGAATTTATCCCCCAACGAGCAGGACATTTATCAAGATACGCTGAAATACTATCGAGATTGGAATAATATCACCAATACTCTCTTACAAGAAGGGATGGAAAAAGGGATGGAAAAAGGGGTGGAGATTGGCGTGGTTCAAGGGCAACGATCGTTTATCCTCCGGCTCCTCTCATCCAAATTTGGCGCAATCCCGGCTGAGACCGAACTGAGACTAAATCAGCTTTCTTCAGATAGGTTAGCCGATTTGACCGATCGGTTGCTGGACTTTACCACAATTGAAGACTTGCATAGTTGGCTAGAAGCCGATCGATAAAATAGAGAAACGGCTGCGGAGATTGTGATGTTACAGCTTTTGATTTTGAGTATTACGACGCTGTATCAAACGATCGCCGTCTGGCAAGAAAACCGCAGCGCACCTCCGGGAGAGCGGTTTGATATCGGTGGTTATTCTCTCCATCTTTACCACAAAGAGCATTCTTCTGGGCCAACAATTGTCCTTGATCACAGTCTCGGCGGCGTTGAAGGTTATGCGATCGTAGATGCTCTAGCAACAATTGGGAGCGTTTGTATTTACGATCGCGCAGGCTACGGCTGGAGCGATCAAAGCCCAAAAACCAGAACCAGCGAGAATATTGTTGAAGAACTCGATCGTCTTCTCACCCAAGCCAAGATTCAAACACCCTACATTCTGGTAGGGGATTCCTTTGGTAGCTATAATATGCGACTCTATGCCCATCGCTTTCCAGAGAAGGTGGTGGGTTTAGTTCTGACCGATGGATTGTATGAAAGCGAAATGCTGCAATTGCCGATCGCGCTGAAAGCTTTAAAGTTATTATTTTTATTAGGATTTTGGATGGCGATTTTAGGATCTAGTTTTGGAATTATTCGGCTATTGAGATTGATGGGGCTATTTGAAATTATAAAGCCAGAACTCAGGCAAATTGTGCCCGATCGATTGCAATGCATCACGCGATCGTTTTGTCGGCCTAAACATTGGATCACCATGGCGCGGGAAATTTGGAGTTTGGAGCAAAGCGGGCGGGAGGTCAGCGTTGCGAAAAATTTGGGAGATCTCCCGATCGTCAGTATTAAGTCCAAATCCTTTTTTAAACCCACGCTTTGGACTCGATTGATTCCCTCGAAACAAGTTGATCGAGTGCGAGATCGGATGCATGAGCAATTGCTGATGCTGTCGAGCCGATCGAAACAGATTTCTGCCAGTGAAAGCAGTCATTTTGTCTGGGTTGATCAGCCAGACGTCATGATTGAAGCGGTCAAACAGGTTCACCAAACCATCGCCAAATCCTAGAGATCCTGAGCGCAGTGCGCCTGTGACGCTGCAAGTCATTAGGTGCAAAACTGAGTTATTTGTTCGCATCGGAGTAGGCTGCATACACGCCTTTGACGTTGTACCAATTCAGAAAGATTCGGGCGACTTCTAAGGCAAGGCTGGGCTGACCCCGATCGATTAACCACTGCAAAAACGGAGCCATAGTTCTCTCATTCAATAGTCCACCGAGAGATAACGTACCCCAGAGAATCTTATGAAGAATCGTCATTTGGATCATCATTTTGACGTTCCAAGTCGGGTGCTTTTGATAAAACAATACGCCCATACGACCGCGTTGAATTTCTTGATCTATCAGTTTAGGGATTTGGGCGAGAGTGAAGGCGGGATGCCAATGGTAGCCAACCGCATCGGGCGCTTTAATCAAAGTCAAACCCAAATTTTTC
>JANMIS010000820.1:0-1783 GCA_031375925.1 Synechococcales cyanobacterium OTE_70_concoct_197_sub | reverse complement strand
AGGACCTGTTCACCCTGTTGAGGCTTGGTTTGCAGCCGATCGGCGGTGCTATTCCACACGACGCAGGCGATCGACTGACTAGATTCCGGGTCTTGCAGTGTAAAGTAGGTTCCCTTGGCGCTACGACTGACACTGGAAATTTCTCCCAGTACCCAAATACGCTGAAGATTGGGGTCGTCTTCGAGGCAGCTTTTAATGTAGAGCGCTACACTCTGCACTGTAAGGGTACCCGGAGGCATCGATCGCCCCAGTTCTGCGGCTTTGTCTATCCGCTCAAAACCATTCAGTCTCAACGCCCCTAACGCGACTTTCTCTAATTCACCATTTTCCAGCCCCAAAACTCTCAGCAGTTCTGCTTCATCCACCTTCAAAGCGTCAAACCCCGGCTGATAGGCCCCAGACTTGATTTTTTTTGCAGGTGGGGTGCCTGACTGATCCGCTGATTTCATCTCGACCTCCAGAATCGATCGTCCGAACATACTTCTAAATCTTCTGCCAAATCTTTTGCCAAATTCTCCTCCCAACCTTTATAAGACCGCCTTGAAGCGATCTAGCTCGTCAACCTTTATTAATTATTAGAGTATGTTTGTTCTACTTTCAAGAGTCTATGATATGTTTGTTCTATCGATGAACAACTGTGATATAAGAGTGAGGTAAGAACCTTGGCTAAAGAATTGCTAGACTTAGAAACGCCCGTGACTGATGAGGTCACGGAGGTCAATCTGTCAGTGGCAGAAGCCTTGCCAAGTTCAAAGAATTCTACACGTTCTAAGGACAGTTCCAGAATGCCACCTAAAGCGTCTTCTTCCGCTGCTGATAACGCAGCTAGCAAAGCCAGCGCCGAAAAACAAAAAGCGCTCAGCCTCGTACTCGGACAAATTGAACGAAACTTCGGTAAAGGCAGCATTATGCGCCTGGGTGACGCCACCCGCATGAAGGTGGAGACCATTCCGAGTGGGGCTTTAACGCTTGACTTGGCTCTGGGCGGCGGTTTGCCCAAGGGTCGGGTGGTTGAGATTTACGGCCCTGAAAGTTCGGGCAAAACGACTGTTGCGCTCCATGCAGTCGCAGAAATTCAGAAAATGGGCGGTATTGCGGCCTTTGTTGATGCAGAACATGCATTGGATCCGACCTATGCGGCGGCGCTTGGGGTAGACATTGGCAACTTGCTAGTGTCTCAGCCTGATACGGGGGAAGCCGCGCTAGAAATCGTGGATCAACTGGTCCGATCGGCTGCGGTAGACATTGTAGTTATTGACTCGGTGGCGGCCTTGGTGCCCCGTGCTGAAATCGAAGGCGAAATGGGCGACACCCACGTTGGTTTGCAGGCCCGCCTGATGAGTCAAGCGCTGCGAAAAATCACCGGAAGCATTGGTCGCTCTGGCTGTACCGTCGTATTCTTAAATCAACTGCGTCAGAAAATCGGTGTCACCTACGGAAGCCCCGAAACTACGACTGGGGGTCAAGCGCTGAAGTTTTATGCGTCGGTCCGCTTAGATATTCGTCGGATTCAAACCTTGAAAAGAGGCAACGAAGAGTACGGAATTCGGGCTAAGGTCAAGGTGGCTAAAAACAAAGTTGCGCCGCCATTCCGCATTGCTGAATTTGATGTGATCTTTGGTAAGGGAATCTCGACGATCGGTTGCCTGGTGGACCTTGCAGAAGAGACGGGCGTGATTACTCGGAAGGGCGCTTGGTATAGCTATAACGGCGACAATATCAGTCAAGGTCGTGATAATGCCATCAAGTATGTAGAAGAGCGGCCCGAATTTGCGAAGGAGAT
>JANMIS010000809.1:0-3609 GCA_031375925.1 Synechococcales cyanobacterium OTE_70_concoct_197_sub | reverse complement strand
AACGAAAAGCACCGCCCACTTTTGAAGTGGCAGTAGAAATGTTAGAACGGCAAAAGTGGACCGTTCATGACGAAGTGGCCCAAACCGTAGACATGCTGTTACGAGGACGACAACCTAATCCCCAAGTCCGATCGGTAGACAAACAAGGTAAAGTCACAGTCGCCAATGAATCCGGAGGACCGATCGCCACCCCGCCCCGCAATCGTCAGGTCCGCATGGTGCCCTTGGGCGGCGGAGACTACGGCGGAAATTCTGGCGGAAATTCTGGCGGAAACTCGGGCGGACGTTACGGCGGGTATGGCGGTGCCAGTTATGGTCGATCGAGTAGTGGATCCGGCGATGGCGCTGTCGTTGTTCCGGAGCGGCCCTTTGGATGGCGATCGAATGGCCGCATGACCCCTCTCTCCAATGCAAGCCCTGAACAGCGGGAATTTGAAAACCTGCTGGCATCAAAAGTCGGTAATAGTTTTGACGACCTGGATATCACCGAAACCAGCTTTGGACCGAACGGCGAAGAGTTGCCCTTGAAGGTCTATCCCTACGGCATCGGACGACATCAGTTAGACCAGTTAATTTCAACCTTAAATTTGCCGATTCACCTGACCAAAGACATGGACGATGCCGACGCAGTTTTGGCCCTGCGATCGCACATCAAAAACCATTCCAAACTTCGGCACATCGCTAAAGCCCGTCAAATCCCAATTCACACTCTCAAGTCCAGCAGCATTCCCCAGATTGCGATCGCTCTGCGACGGCTGTTATCCATGGAAGACCTGCACGATCCAGACTCACTTGACCTCAGTGCCTTTACCCGAACCGAGGACAATGACGAGATTGAAGCCTTGGAAGAAGCTCGCCTAGCGGTGGAACAAATCGTTATCCCCAAAGGCCAGCCCGTCGAGCTTTTGCCCCGATCGTCTCTGATCCGCAAAATGCAACATGAGTTGATCGAGCACTACCATCTCAAATCCCAAAGTTTCGGCGACGAACCCAACCGCCGCCTCAGGATCTACCCCGCTTAGTATCCGATCGTAGGGGCACACCCGTGCCCCTACTCAATAATTTACCTAGCCAAAACATCTCAAACTTCCATCTCACCCCTAACCTTCCGCACCGTTCGAGGCAACACTCCCACCAGCATCGCAAACGCCTCATTAGGGACAGCCTTCACCGTTTCCAACGTGAAATAATTCTCAAACTGCTGCAACATCATTCGAACCCGATCGCTGGGCTGAGGGTTATCCGTAATCTGCTGTGCCAGACGAATCCACTGTCGTCGAATTAAATAAGCTTTTTGCCGCTCTTCTTGAGAGGTCGGTTCACCAATTGATAAATCTCCAACTGAAATGACCGCCTGACAGTTCCGATCGAACGCCCCACCGATCGCTGACCCAGGCCCTGCAAATTCGGCATGAAACGGCTTGATCAAAATCAACCCATTTCGCTTACGGCTGTTGATCATCATCAACTGTCCCTGATGAAGTTGCTCTAGAATCTCGGACACGAGGATGACTCACCGATAAAAATTTATCACGACGACTGCAAGGCTTTAATGCCATTTTTTATGGCCGAAAACGACTTCAACATCGATCGACTCGAAGCATTCTACCCCCGTTATTGTAAAGCAGTCTCTCCGGTTGTGACCCAACTGTTAGGCCTGATCACCAAAACTAACATTCATAAAGCCTTCGCATCACAGTCGTTGACTCGGAAGCAAATGCCGATGTAGGAAAAGTCGATTCCCGCGCGCATAGGCAGAGTTTAAACAAGATAGCTGAGCATGAACACAATACCCCAATCGCAAATACAGCCGGCGAGCCGCAGTATTATCCGTCAAGACATGCAAATACAAATCATTCCGGTTCCAAAGGTAAGCCTGTTGTTCGCAAGCTTCAATCAACTGCTTTGCAATTCCTAAGCGCCGATAGCCGCCGTCTACCGTCAAACTAGCCAAATAGGCATAAGGTGGCTGACCAAAAGCTGGTTTTTGAAGGGTTACCTCTACGGTTCCCACCACCTGGCAGGGACGATCGGGATCGACAGCAACAAAAGCTTGATACAGATTTTGTCGCCCCATACGAGACTGTAAATCAGCTTGAATTCCAGCTTGCATCATGGGCATCATCCACAACCAAGGCACCAAGGAAAACCCTCTAACTAAAACATTCGACATTCCGGCAATATCTTCTCTCGTCGCCGATCGAACCACCGCTGCTTTCTGAAGGAGGGGCAACTGGGAATGCTCAAGCAAAGTCTTATTCATCACAGAAGAAGCTATCAAGTTTGGTTAATCTTACGGCATGATCTACGCGACGTCCGGTAGCCCAAGATGCGCTTTGTTTCTTGGAAATTCCGAAATGATAAACAAAAAGCCTGTCAACACCAGTGAGTCATACAACACAACCAGTAATTCGACAGGCCCAAAAATTCAAAATCGTAGAACTATTTGCCAATCTTCGGCGGCTCACGAAAAGCAATCGCAAAAAACAATACACCGATCGCCAAGGCCAAAATCAAAATATAAGCAACGCTTTCCATGGTGGATTCTTCCTTGTTAAAAAGAGGGTGGAACAGGTATAGAGCTTCGTAGCCTCAAGTCTAAACCCGGGCTATGAAGCTCTTGTACGTCAACTAGACTCGGCCTTCAGCACGTTCGGAAGGCGTACTCTTATCACCCAGCTTCTGGTAAAAGCCCCACTCGATTTGCTCTTCGCTCAGCTCAGGGTCAATACCAGCGAACACATCCCGGAAAATCGTCCGAGACCCATGCCAGATATGACCAAAGAAGAACAGCAGTGCAAACACCGCGTGGCCAAAGGTGAACCAACCACGAGGGCTAGTCCGGAACGTTCCGTCAGACCCCAAGGTTTCCCGATCGAAGACAAACGGCTCACCGAGTTGAGAAGAACGAGCGTACTTCTTAACGACAGCAGCATCCGTGAAGCTCTGACCATCCAACTGACCGCCGAAGAAGCTCACCGTCACACCCGTTTGTTCAAAACTGAGTTTCGATTCTGCTTTACGGAAGGGAATGTCAGCCCGAACGACGCCATTAGCATCGACCAAGACCGTTGGGAAGTTTTCAAAGAAGTTCGGCAAACGACGAACAAAGAGTTCGCGGCCCGCTGCATCCGTGAAGACTGGATGCCCCAACCAACCCTGTGCAATTCCGTCGCCTTTGTTCATCTGACCCGTACGGAACAGTCCGCCTTTCGCAGGACTGTTACCGACGTAATCGTAGAAAGCCAGCTTCTCAGGAATGTTGCGATAGGCATCTTCTTGAGTGCCACCTTCGGCGATCGTGGTCTGCACCCGGCGCTGAATCTCCTGTTTAAAGAAGCCGCTATCCCACTGATAGCGCGTCGGCCCAAACAATTCGATCGGCGTGGTTGCGTTGCCATACCACATGGTTCCCGCGACGATAAACGCGGCGAAAAATACTGCGGCAATACTGCTAGCCAACACGGTTTCGATGTTCCCCATCCGAAGCGCTTTGTAGAGACGCTCAGGTGGCCGAACCGTCAAGTGGAATAATCCGGCAATAATCCCCACAATACCTGCTGCAATGTGGTGGGCAACAACGCCACCAGGATTAAAGGGGTTGAACCC
>JANMIS010000794.1:0-1826 GCA_031375925.1 Synechococcales cyanobacterium OTE_70_concoct_197_sub | reverse complement strand
CCAACTACTCCAACTCAGTCTGAACCTGCTGCCACAGTTGACGGTTAAGAACCGCTGTTGGTGTATTGAATCTCAATAGTACGATCGTTGTTCGACCGATCGCAGTCAAACCCCGAATTCGTCCACGATCGATGACAAAATGTTCTGACCAAACTTGCGATCGGGGATCAAAGAGCCGTGTCACCTCACCCGTTTCCGGATCAAAACTCGTTAAATCTGAACCCTTGTGACGATTGCAAGCCAAACAAGCTAATGCCAAATTTTCTAATACCGTTCTTCCACCATGTTTTGTTGCGATCGTATGATCAATCTCATGGGTGTAAATCGAAAAATCTTGATGAACCGTACAATACTCACATTTTCCCTGAGCGCGTTCAATCACCGATCGACGCAAAGCTGCCGTCACATCTGAACCCATACCCTAGCCTTCAACTTTTTGCTGCATAACTGAATAAGCTCGAATCTTCAACATCTGCATCAATTGATCTAATTGCTCATAACCATTTAGTTCTAATGACTCATCTTCACTCAATTCATTCTCACGGTTACGATCGAGCAACAGCTTCAAACGTAACTGAGCCACATCTGAAACCTTAAAACTTAAAATATCCTGCGGCATTGGCTGTCTCATCAGAAAGCTCAATACCTCCTGTGATGCAGTTTGTTGAACTTCAGGTTGAACGACTCGTGATGCCTTAATCCATTGCGTTAACAACATTGGCAGTTGCGATCGAACCTGTTCTAATTCAGGTAATAATGCATCGGGAATTTCGATTGTAAGTTGAGCCATAACTCGTTTACCCATTCATCGGAGTAGCTCAATTTTAACGCATTCGATCGCTCTTCGGCTGTAACCTCGTCAGTTCTAGTCCTGTTCCAGTTCTTCCCAGCCCTCTTTGTAGGCTTGGTTGATGAGGGAAAGAGCAGCATCCATAAGGACGGAGGATTGAGGACGGAGGACGGAGGCAAAGACGGAAGAGAGAAGATGGAAGATGTATTTCTATTTTGGCAGAGAGTTGGGGAAATGGGAAGGATGACTGGGATATTTATGAGTCGAAGAGTAAATTCTTGAAAGGATTCACGTCATTCCAGCGATAGACCGAAAAATCCCGACGATCGGCAGTCAAAATTCTTTCATGATTTAAATGCTCTGCTAAAACAACAAGAGACGCATCTGCATAATCCATTGGCAAATCAGCATATTTCTCAATCAAATACGCCATGCGCTGAAAATGAGTGAGTTCTAAATCAAAGACGTAAAAGGCTTGTTCTGCAATATCAATTAGGAACTGACATTCTTGCCGAATTCCACCGCCTCTAGAAACAAGAAGATAACAGGTCTCACAAATGACAGGATGGGTCGTAATCAGAGGCTCAGAAAGTTTATCCAAAGCCTGAACTGCATTGAAATGAAGACGATCGCTTGCATTAAATAATGCCAAGAAAAACCCTGTATCAGCAATAATCATAAATTCTTCTCGATCAATGCCTGAAAAATCTCTTCAGACTGTTCTGCCAAGTTGGAACCTCCTTGAAAGCTAGCAATCAAGGGGCTTTTTTTCAGTCGTGCTAATGGATCACTAGATTGATGAAGCGTCTGATAATAGGCATCGATCGCAAATGACAGTGAGGCTTGCAAGTCACGATTCGTCTGCTGCTGGATGTATTCCAACTTTCTTCGATCCTCTACAGTTAAATTCGCAACGGTAATATCCATAGCTCTTCCATTTCCAATATTTGTTACATTATGGCAGATCCTGATTTCTCCAACACCTATCTTGCAGTCAATCGATCGTCTCCCGGCGGCAATTCTATCAGTTTTACTC
>JANMIS010000721.1:0-1131 GCA_031375925.1 Synechococcales cyanobacterium OTE_70_concoct_197_sub | reverse complement strand
GAGTCCGTTCGACTTGCATGTGTTAAGCATACCGCCAGCGTTCATCCTGAGCCAGGATCAAACTCTCCATAGTTGTTAAAGGTGTTTCCACAGTTAACGGATGTTTTTGACTCTTTTACTCGGATTGTTATGTCCGTTGTGCTTAGTCCAAAGTTTTTGACGACTTCTTGTAAGCAGAATTTTTGTCTACTGTAAAAACTTCTTAAAGTTGTTACGTAGGCACTATTTTCTTGACGAGGTTATAGTGCTAAACTAGCTTCCAAATATTTAAATGTCTTGGTTCTGTCGGCTCAATTTCGCTTGCGCTCGTTTCACCGCTTTATTAAGATAGCGGGCCTGTCTAGAACTGTCAACTCTTTTCTGGAACTTTTTTTGCGCCCGTCCGATCGACACTTCAAAAAATCAGCATAATGCTTACATAGAGCGGGTTTGACAGTTATAGATGATTGTTAAGCCCGCTTTTGGTTTTGTTGGATGAGGTGGGTGATTTCGGGTTCGGGGGGGCAGCGGCGTTCAGTGCAGTAGGTCATGAGCTGGACTCCGGCGGCTTGGCGGACGGTGCTGACGCGAATTCGGATGTCGCTTGTGATGAACCAGCAGCGTTCTTGGCCTTGGCTGTTTTCGTATTCGGTGTTGATGGTGAGGATGCCGTCTTGGCCAAACCAGTAGCGGCTGATGACGGGGATTTTTTCGACGTAGCCTCGGTTGCGGAGGAGTTTGCCGGATTGGGGGCTGTGGGGGTCGGGGAGATCGACTAGGATTGCGCCGTAGTCGGGATTTGGGGGGGTGTCGTCAAGTGAGGGTTGCCAGAGGAATCGGGCGGCGCTGCTGGCGAGGGTTGGGGGGATGCCTTGGTTTTGGCAGATTTCGATCGCGCTTTGGTGGTCTTTGGGGAGGGGTTGGACGATGAGGTTGGATTCGCCTGATTCGTCGGCGGAGGTGTCGAGGTGGTGGACTTCGCGGACTGTAAACCATGTTCCTTCGCTGAGATGGAAGAAGTCGTGCATGGTGCGGGGGGCTTGAAACATGGCTATTGTGGTTTTAATTTTGATTTTGATTTTTTAAGGATAGAGGTTTTGAGATGGGTGTGACGGGTGAACGATCGACGGGGGATGCTTTGGCGGCTGGTCG
>JANMIS010000681.1:0-4349 GCA_031375925.1 Synechococcales cyanobacterium OTE_70_concoct_197_sub | reverse complement strand
ATGACCCGCATGGTTAATCGCTTCAAGGGCCATTCCACCCGTCAACGATCCATCCCCAATGACCGCGACGCATTTGTAGTTGTCGCCTTTGGCTTCGCGCGCGAGGGCCATACCCAAGGCTGCTGAGATGCTGGTCGAAGCGTGACCTGCACCAAAATGGTCAAATTTACTTTCAGTTAGGTTCAAATAGCCCGACAGGCCATCCTTTTGACGAATGGTGCTGAACTCGTGGTAGCGCCCGGTGATGAGCTTGTGGGGGTAGGCTTGATGGCCTACGTCCCAAACCACTTTGTCCCGATCGAGGTCGAGGGTTTGGTAAAGCGCGAGGGTCAGTTCGACGACTCCTAATCCAGGTCCGAGATGACCGCCCGTTGCGGCGACAGTCTGAAGATGTTTGTCACGGATTTGTCTTGCGATCTCTTGAAGCTCTCGGATCGACAATCCGTGCAACTGATTAGGATGGGTCAGTTCGCTCAGATGCATGGGATATCCTTCTACTGTTTTTAATTGGATAAAATAATTAGACCAACGCTAGAAAAATGAGCGTTCTGAAGAGGCATATACTATCCTTCATTCACTGTAGTTCATTGGAAGGGTCAATACAGATAGAGCTTAAGTATTTCCAAATGCTTTAAGGCTTTTCTGCTCAAGATCTGCAAAGATTATTGAACCAGGTTAGTTAAACTGTAGAGCGGTGTTTGGTGTCTATGTTGAAATTAAAAAGCAGCTCGATTCGTCTGGGATTATTCGGAGCGGTTTCTGCTCTAGGTCTTAGTTTTGCGCCTGTCGCCCAAGCCAATCCCTACAATTCCTGTACCCAAGACTTGCGCAACGCGAAGCTGGGGGATGACCTAGTGGCGAAGGGCTGCGCTGAAGCACTCCATCCGGATCAGGTTGGGGCTTGTGTAGCAAGAATTGTGTCGCCAACTGAAAATCCGATCGCCTCTGAAGCTGCTTTAGATGCCTGTCGGCGCGTCCGTCGGCCTTTGGATCTCGCGACCTGCGTGGGAGATATCCGTAATGTGGATGGCAAGGCGAACATGATGGACGTGCTGGATTCTTGTCGTCGAAGCTTGTTGCCAGTGCGATTTGGCCAGTGCGTGGTGGGCCTGCGAAATCAGCCTTTGGAGCGATCGATCGCCCAAAACCTGACCAGTTGCCTAGATGCGTCTGACTACAGGAAAGATGTGGAACTCAGACCTATGAGCGATTTGGTTGGGCCTTACGTTGCGCCTGCTGTTATTGAGCCGATTCGATCGCAGCCTCAGCCCCCAATGCCCAGTCCAATGACACCCTCGACTCCACCTTCAACCCCAATCCCACAGTTGTTTTAGGCTGAAGGCGTTTGGATTAAAAGTAGTTGACCAGAATAAGAATCCCCAGAATTAAATTAATTCTGGGGATTCTTATTGGCCTCATCTGAAATTCTAAGGAAAATCACTGAATTTTCAAGAAATAACCAAAATTGCCGAAAAACCGTCCGGAAAGCCCGCCACCAGCCTTGTATACCTATACATAACGAAAAATGCGCAATAAAAAAGCAGTCCCTACCCGGTTTGGACTGCCCTTGTGCTAGACAATTAGCTTCTCAATCTGTGTTTATATTCTCCCAAATCCCGGTGAGAGACATCCACCTTAAGGAAGATACTCAAAAAAGGGTTTTCTTGCAACAGGTGAACTAGCTCTCTCATTTCCATAATTTCTCCAAAGCTTCTCCAAAACCCCTCCTTATTACCCAGTGACGATCGCGATCGCCGCTGGGTAAATTTTATGTTCTTGGACTTGTAGACGAGCTTGTAAGGTTTCCAACGTATCGGTTTCCAGGATGGGAACAGCGGCCTGCATAATTATTTTTCCGCTATCAACTTCTGGGACAACGTAGTGAACGGTGCAGCCCGTAATTTTGACCCCGGACTGAAATGCCTGCTCGATCGCCCGCCCACCCTTAAAGCTCGGTAGCAAACTGGGATGAATATTCAGGACGTGATTTGGAAAAGCATTGATCAACACAGGTGTCACAATCCGCATCCAGCCCGCCATAATCACCCAATCGATATCGTAGTCCCGGAAAACAGCTACGATCGCCGAGTCTAGTGCTTCTCGGCTGGCATAGTCTCGATGGTTTAAGCAAACTGCTGGAACCCCCAATCTCGCGGCTCTCTCTACCACAGCAGCCTGGGGATTGTTGTAGATGACGATCGCCGCCTCAGCCTGGAGTTGACCGGAGTGAATCGCCTGAACGATCGCCTCAAAGTTACTACCGCTGCCCGATGCCATGATGCCGAGGCGAGGAGGCGGAGAGTTGGAGGCGGTTGGGGGAATTGTAAAATCAATATCAGGCGAAATCAGCGAATGTTGGTCCCAAGTGGTCATAAATCAAGTCTGCTGGGGGATAAGGAATCGGCTCAAGATAGGGTTCAATTTCTGTTCAACCTCTTGTGGCCATGGACGATTATAGTGAACTAGGTCCTCTGAATTTAGTTCTCCGACAGCACCTCATGTCTTACGTCGTTGCCGCCTTCTATAAGTTTGTTTCTCTGCCTGATTGCGAAACGCTGCAATCCCAGGTCTTAGCTTCCTGCCAGCAACACCACATCCATGGCAGCATCTTACTGGCTCAAGAAGGGATTAACGGCACCGTCTGCGGCGATCGAACCCATCTCGACAACTTCATGGCTTATCTGCGATCGGATGCTCGCCTCGCCGACTTAACCACCAAGGAATCCTTGAGCGATCGTGCGCCTTTCGATCGGCTCAAAGTCAAAGTCAAACCCGAAATCGTCACCCTCGGAAGACCGGATATCAACCCTAGCGAACGCGCTGGAACCTACGTCAAGCCTCAGGATTGGAACGCTTTAATCCAAGATCCGGAAGTATTAGTCATTGACACCCGAAAAAGCTTTGAAGTCTCGACGGGTAGCTTTGTTGGGGCGATCGACCCGCAGATTGAATACTTTCGTGACTTTCCTAGCTACGTCGATCGGAGCCTCGACCCCAAACAGCACACCAAAGTCGCCATGTTTTGCACAGGTGGGATTCGCTGTGAAAAGGCATCGGCCTACATGCTTGAGGCGGGATTTGAAAATGTCTATCACTTAGAAGGCGGCATTCTGAAGTATCTCGAAGAGGTCCCGCCCGAGGAAAGCCTGTGGGAAGGCGAATGTTTTGTCTTTGACCAGCGGGTATCTGTGACCCACGGCGTACATCCCGGCCATCACGTGATTTGTGTGGCCTGTGGTTTCCCCGTATCCCCGGAAGAAACTCACTCGCCACTCTACCAACCTGGGATCTCTTGCCCAAGCTGCCACGGAGTCCAAACCGATGTCCAAAAGCGCCGGAACCGAGAACGCACCAGGCAGCGTCTCCAAGCTCGAACTCAACCTCAAAAGACTCAGGCTCAAAACAACCAAGCGATCGAAGAAGACTGAATCTACAGACTTCCACTAAGCAGCAGTGCTTTGTCCATCTAGCCAGTCTAGGATTCGATCTAGCTCGGGCAAAGAGACGAGGCCGTACTGCCACAACACCATCGGCATCAAGCTAGGAGTCTGGCGAGCTTGTTGAAAGGCTAGATTAATCGAAGCTGAAGGAAGAGACATCTCATCACGTAAAAAATGCATCAGGGCAGGATTGGCTAATTCCATCTAATCGCTCCCTCTTAGAAATGAGGCTTACTTATAAAGGCATCGAAGATTTTAGGTAAATGTTAAACCTCATAAGACCTGTCGTGAAAATAAGACCGATCCCATCAGTCGTGATTATCTAAGTGAATACTCTGAGCACATTTGTTGGCAACATTCTGCCTCATTTTTTTTAAAATGACCACTGCTTAATTATTTCGTTATGTTTTGCTCACGATTTAATCCGAGTAGGATGAGTGCAATGACTAGGCTTGGGAAGATGATAGCGATTGAGGCGACGGTATTGAGCATCTTGTCATCAAAAGCTGAGATTGTGTCCGAGATTGTAAAGGTGGGATTGACCGCTGTGATTCCATATTTAATTCCAAAGGCGATCGTCGCTGCCGCTCCAAAAAGCTTCGCAACGAGCTTAAGGCTTGATCGAGGCGACCTGTCTGGCGATCGTTTTTCTGGAGTCATCGACATATCTGTAAAGACCTAGATTCTTTTTAGTAATTCAGTGACATCATAGAAGAGTTGCGTGGGTTTAATTTATGATTTCATCTCCTGATGCTAGCCGTGTTGCCCTGAACGAAGAGGTTGCTCAAAACGAAGACTTAGGACAGACCTTGAGTTTGGTGGATGCGATCGAAGTTGTGATTGATAGTCTGGACAGTGACGACTCCGCTATGGTCAATCATGGGGAAACGGGTCACTTGTGGAAGTTTC
>JANMIS010000919.1:0-4485 GCA_031375925.1 Synechococcales cyanobacterium OTE_70_concoct_197_sub | reverse complement strand
GAGCTATGGCGAATTGATCCTGAGCGATGCTGGGTTCAGATTGGAAACTTGACATTAGAGCAGTATTGTTTTGAACAATTTCAGGGTGATCAAACTATTGTTTCGCCCACGTTTCCAACGTTAAACTTAACGGCAACTCAGATATTGACAGCTGGCCGATCGGAGTAAGCATAAAGAATCACTATCAAACAAAAAGGGCGATCGTCAGATAAAATTCACGACCGCCCTTTCTAATAATCAGGATTTAAATCCTAGTTCTTCGATGCATCAAACTCATTGAAGGTCTGATAAAAACGGTCTTCGTGGTACAGATGACATTCTTGCGTAATCTGCTTGACTAATTTCAAGTCAAAATTCCGAATCACCATCTCATCACCCCAAATGGATTTCAAATGGTTGTGCGCAGCCCGCAAGTTGTAAGACGGGATGGCAACGGAGACGTGGTGTGGGATGTGGAC
Source organism: Synechococcales cyanobacterium OTE_70_concoct_197_sub (assembly GCA_031375925.1). Lineage (GTDB taxonomy): Bacteria > Cyanobacteriota > Cyanobacteriia > Leptolyngbyales > Leptolyngbyaceae > JAAFJU01. Next base: position 4,027 of record JANMIS010000919.1, on the reverse strand, counting down.
GTTGATGTGGTGACACAAAAACTCAATCCAGGCTGGGTATTCACAATGCACCGTACCAAACAATTGCGCCTTTGCTTCATTCCAGACCTGTGGCTCTTGGAACTCAATTTCGGGCAAAGTGTGGTGAACAATCGTAAAGGTGCTCATCCAGAAGTGATAGCCCAACCAAGGCATCACCCAGAACTTCACTAAACCCCAAGGCCCGAGGTAATAAGTCAACAAGGGCAAGAAGATCAAGCCTGCTGCAATCACAAACCAGTTCGAGAAATTCGCTTTGGCCCGATCGCGAGGGTGGTAGTTGCTCAGGTCAAAGTGAATCAAAGCCCAATGAAACACTGAACCAATCCACCAAAAATTGCCGCGAACAAGCTTGTAGCCCACTTTACGCACAATATCAGAGGACTCATAAAGCTCAGGGCGAAGCGGCTGCCATGCATTGTCCACATCCATTTTATTCGTATGGTTATGGTGTTTGTCATGCAAGAAGCGCCAGCTATGAAACGGATAAAGCAAAGGCAAGAAGGCCAAATGCCCCACAACATCGTTCACCCATTTGCGTTTGGCAAACGATCGGTGTCCACAGTCATGACCAATCACAAAAAATCCCGTCATCGCCGTTCCAGTGACAAACCAAGCCACAGGCAGCAAAAACCAAGGCGTGTAAGCTAAAGCCGTGTAACAGAGCGCCACAGAGACAAGTGTAATCGCCACTTGGGTCCAAGCTTTCAATGCACTTTTCTGAAAATATTCACGAGGAATCGTTTTAATGACATCCCGTAGACGCAGCACTGCACCCGCATCAGCGGGAAACTTTCCAGGTTGAATTGTCGCGGTCATTCAATACTCCAAAAATGGATCGCACTAAAATTATTAGAAAACAAACACTCATAGAACGTTTTAATGAGAATTTGTTACAAAACCTCAACAGTTATAGCATGATTCGTAATCAGCACTGATCCGATGTCTCCATAATTATTGACGCGATTCGTAGTGTTTACAGCCGCCGCAGGGGCCTGTGGGTTCAACTCCGCAGCGCAGAAGCTCCGATCGAGCATTAAATCGACAACTTGCATCCCCGATGACCCAGCGACCTTCGACAAGGCTTTGCTCTGCGGGACGATCGCGCTCTTGAACGTAGAGGGCGATGGTTTGGAGTTGGTATTTGCCAGAGTGCAGTTGATAGCGGTGACGGCGCTCTAGAACCGCGTATGTTGCGCCCTCTAAGTCTAAATAAGCTCCCGGCTGAGGGGTCCAATCAAGCTGAATTTTTCCCAGAGAAGTAAGGGTCTTCTGGACAATGACTTCTGTGGGAAGGTCAAGAAACTGAGGAGGCGTCGCTTCCATAGAGTTGATGAAACAGTAAAAAGGAAGGTGATCAGAAATTTAGGGCCAGAAATTTAGGGCTTGCTATATCCAAACCAAGGGTTGATTTCTAATTTGCCACTGGGACGAAAGACGACTTTAAAGGATGCGGTGCCTTCAGTTTCGCCCGGTTTGCCCTTGCTGAGCTTGGGCAAAGGAATCTCGTTTTCGTAGTCGGCGGCAGCTCGGTTATCGGCTTTGTAGCTGACGATCGCCCCTTCCCGATTGACCTGAACACGATATTTTAAATCTGCATTGAATGCGGGATTTGCCTGCCAAGCCTTGTCGATTTGGTCGTAGAGCTTGGGCTGAAGCATGTCTATAGTCGCCGCATCAGTAATTTCAGCCTTGAGGTCAGCATTGGCGCTAGGGCTTTCGCTGGTTTTTGGGCTGGGGACGGGACTCGGAGACTCGCTGAGCCTTGGGCTGGGGGCTTCAGTGCCTTTGGCGTTGGCAACCGCTTCGCTCCAAGGTTGGATTTGGATGCGGTTTTCAGGTTGAAACGTGACCCGATAGTCAGCGACGGGTTCTGGCTTTTTATCCGCTGTGGGAACCACTAACAGATCCGGCAACGGCGTCTCCCGATCGGACTTTAAGGCAACGTCGCCCTCAGCCTTGTACCCAATAATCTGGCCATCTTTACCCACACTAACTCGATAGACTAACGCTTCTGGGATTTTTGCCCCGAGCTTGATCTTGCTGATCAGGGTTTCTCGAAGTTGTTGTTGCAGTCTAGCGACCTCAGCAGGATCGGTGATAGGCACCGCTCCCATGAGATCAGATTTGATTTGGTTAGCCTCAGCTGTCGGAGAAGCCGTGGCTTGAGGACTGGGCGGCGGGGATTGAAGGGTAGGCGGCGAACTGGGTGCGGTGTTGGGCGCGGGGCTGCTGTTGGTATTAGCGCCTGCACGGATGCTTTCAGGCTGCTTGACTTGAGGAATCGGCAGCGCAAAGATGGCGACGGCAGCGATCGCGAGTCCTGACAGTCCTAAGGCTGCGGGTACGACCTGCTTACCCATGGCGCCCTTCGGTGCAAATTTCTTCGCGACAGGGGAGAGATTGAGAGACCAAAACGGTAGGGTCTGGGTGTCGGCGACAAACTGATCGATCGCCTCTACCAAGTCAAAAAACTGAACCGTCGTGAGAGTAATTTTTTCAGGTTTTGCGTTGGGATTAGACTCTTGCTGAGGCTCGTAGCTCAGTTCATGCTGATTGGTCGCGAGACGCTTCATCTTCACCATTTGGGGCCTGTCAGAATAGGCCGCAACAGGCAAATGAACGCCACTCAGGAATTCCTGCGCGTATAGACTCACGGCATTGACCAAGCTTTCAAAAAATTCACGGCCACCCACCAAAGGCTTGCCAAGATTTCCATAACCGTTGCCAATGTGACATTCTGCATTCAGCAACAATGCCATGATCGGACGCAAATCCATGGGATTAGCCTGGGTGACATCATCCATGCCATCCAAAATAATTGTGCAGTTAGGCAGGCTGTACTGTCGTTGAATTCGGGTCATACCACTTCTCCATCAAACAAACTAATCCACAACCGCTGCATTCCCGACGTGCCCGTGCAAAAGAGCAACTGAGCTAGACAGTCTAACGCCAGCGCATCCAAGTCTTGAGCCTCGCCGTAACCCAGTTCGATCGATCGCCGACTGCTCATGCGCGCCTTGAAGTGCGTCCGAAACCGCTCCAAATACGAGGCCAAGTAAAAATCGTCTTCCGCTGTTTTTTCTTGGTCTGCAAGCTGTTGCTGCGTCAAGACGTATTGCCGCACGATCCCGGTTAACCGCCGAGCCAAGTAGCAAATGATAACCACCAGCACTTTGCCTTCCGGTAGGGTGAGAGGCTGCTGCTGGGTCAGGCGGCGCAGGGGATTGGTACTGCGGATCCGCCATAGGGCCACCCGATCGGGCACCACTGACTGAAGTTCAAGTTCCCGGACAACCATCAGAATGGCTTCAGACCCAGAAGTGTCCAAAGCCTCGATCGCCAACAGCAAAAAATCAAGCTGCATCCTAGCGCGACGCGGGCAAGCACCATCCGTCACAGCCGGATCCGGCAAGCTGTCTAAAATCAGCGGAGAAGTAGTCGGGTTAGTCAACTGCATTACACTCACGGCAACCTTCTTTGGAGTTCACGGCCTAGCACAGCCTGGTCGTACTTAGGATGGGCACGATCGCTTAATCTGATCATAGATTTAGCTTACCCATCACATCGGGCAACTTGTTCAGGTGCATTCTACCGGAATCGAACCTAAGCTGACGAAATTTATTCCCAGAGAACCGCGCTATTGGGGTGAGGCTTGGGCAAATTGACGAACTTGTTCGATCGTAAGCTTTAAGCGATCGGCAATTTCTTCGATCGAAAATCCACTCTGAAGCAACATTGGAACAATCTCGTCTTTGAGTGTGATGTCAAAAATGACGACTCATTCATATCTTCGAGGAGTTCAACGATCGTGCTACAAGTGTCAGCAATATCAAGCAAGTAGGCTAGATCTCGATTCATAAACAATTTTTGCTGTGTTGAGAATTTCTTTACGGCGAATCCAGTTAGCGCTATTAATGACTGATTTCTTGGTCAAGAGGTCTATGGCAAAACTCTTCTAGCTGGTCTGTGTTGATAGTGAGCCGATCGTGTATTTCTGGCTTGACTG
>JANMIS010000914.1:0-17555 GCA_031375925.1 Synechococcales cyanobacterium OTE_70_concoct_197_sub | reverse complement strand
CACAGCAATAGTACGATCGTTCCAAAATAAGTTGCTTTTGCAATCGGGTGAGTCGGGATTCAGCCATGATCTAAAACGTCTGATTCAGTATTAATTCCAAGATCTTGCATCACTTCATCCAGAGTTTGATCTCGGAGGGTTGCGAGATGAATCAGAGATTGAATGCGTTGAACGTTTAGGGTTTCTAGACGAGTTGTCAATTGAATGAGTTGGGTATGCTCTTCTTCGGTCAACGTTTCCGCTTGTCGTTTTTTAATCAGCGCGTGATAATGTTTCCACGCTTCCTGAGATAGTCCAACGTTGATTTGACTGAGGAGACTAGCTTCGGTCGGCGCAGCGGGCTTGAGGTTTGTTGTGATGGTGTTAAGAATGTAACGATCGGGTTCAACGCCTTGTTTAGTCGCTTCTGTGCGTAGTTTTTGGTCTAGTTCTTCCGACAGCGTTAGATTGATAGTACTCATGGCTGTTGCAGTAGGTAAATTCTTCCTTAGTATATCGAAGACGATCGCCTTTCGTCCTTGTCCTGCTAAAAAAGTCGATCGAAGTTCTTCCCGCCTTAGTGGAATGGATCGATCGCCAGCCTGATGATGTTCCGATTGGTGATGCGATTCCCTCTGGGAGGCTTCGCCAACGATGCGTTGCGATTCCCGTTCCGGGAGGCTGCGCCAACGATTTTGGAATGATGAATGGTGAATGTAGAATTGAGAATTGGGGGAGGGGCGATCGGAAAAGTTCGATCGTTCTAAACCTGCGCTAAACTAGAGAAAGTACCGCTACGGTTGAAAATTATGCAAGCCTACCGCACCTATAAGACGCTGACAACCGGGAACCAAATCACTCTCACCGATCTACCGTTTCAAGCCGGAGAATCGGTTGAAATATTAATTTTGGTTAAAGACCCAGAACCCTCGCCTCTCAAAAAACTCTTCCAAACCACTCAAGCGTTCCCCCAGATTAAAGTCCTCACCGATAATGATATCGAAACTGAAATCGCAATCTACCGACAAGAACAATGCGAGTCGTAATTGATACCAATATTCTTATTTCTGCTGTTCTGCGCGATCGAACGCCAGAAGCAATATTGATATTCATCATTGAATCATCTAACTGGCAATGGATCGCTTCGTCATCGATCGTTGATGAATACATTAATGTTCTATCCCGTCCTAAATTCAAGCTTCCTACAGATATTCTTGAACAATGGCAAACAGTATTTAAAAATGCAATCACGATCGTCACGCTTACCGAAACATTAGAGTTTCCCCGCGACCCAAAAGATGCGAAATTTTTAAATTGCGTGGTTCAAGGTGAAGCAGATTGCTTTATTACAGGCGATCGAGATTTCAATGAAGCCCCTGAAAGTGTTCGTAATGTCATTTATTATGTCAACCAATTTCATGAACAGTTTGTTTCTCAGGAATCCAAATAACCAGAAAGTACGGTCGATCGAAGTTCTTCCCGCATTAGTGGAATGGATCGATCGTCAGCCTGATGATGTTCCGATTGGTTGTGCGATTCCCGTGCCGGGAGGCTTCGCCAACGATGCGTTGCGATTCCCGTTCCGGGAGGCTGCGCCAACGATCTTGGAATGAAGAATTGAGAATTGTGAATGTAGAAGTGGGGAGGGGCGATCGGTCCAGCTATAATTTAATTGCCGACCCTTTGAGGTTTATCAATGTTGACCCAAGTTTCACCCCTTCAACAGGCGATCGATTCGATCGAATCACTTTCTGAGGACGAACAAGATCTCGTATTTGACCTGATCCAAAAACGTCGTATTGCCCTGCATCGGAAGAACATTGCCCAAAGTGCCCTAGACACGATGATCGCCGTTGAGAACGGTACCGCCAAGCGAGGAACAGCCGCCGAAGTTATAGCAGATATTTTTGGAGATGATGAATAAGGACGTTGCTCTTTGATCAGAGTTTTCGACGGGCTGTGAAGCGAACCTGTAAAAATCAACCTCAGCTTCGATCGAAAATGGAAGCCGTCTTGAGTTTGTTGGAAACTGATCCATTTTCTCCAACCTTGAGAACGCACAAGCTTAAGGGAGACTTGGAAGATTTATGGTCTTGCACTGTTGAGTATGATTGTCGTATCATTTTTCGATTTCATAAAGTAGAAAATGAACCTGAAGATGCGATCGTACTGATTAATATTGGCAGTCATGACGAGGTTTATTAACAAATGGTTCTGTACAAAATTGTGATCGATCGTCAGCCTAATGATGTTCCGATTGGTCATGCGATTCCCGTTCCGGGAGGCGTCAGTAACGATCGTAGAATGAAGAATGGTGAATTGGGAGAGGGCGATTATGAAAAGATCCCGGCATAGATAGAGACCCGTTGAAATACTGCATATGTTGGGCATTCTTTGAGTATCTTTAAAGCAAAACTCTAATACTTGATTGACTCAAATCTATGACGTTCCCTAACCCTGAGAAATCTGCCATCAAAATTCGCACTATCCGGCGAAAACAAATTCAGCAGCAGCTTGCGATTTCAGGTATCTTTACAATGTTTGCAATTTCAGGTTGTAGTCATTCCGACGATAAGCCGCCACCCGCCCCAATTCCTAGCCCTAAAGTCCCAGGATTGTTTTATGGCAGCGTAGAGCAATGCGAAGCCGATGCCAAAAAGCAGCAGCAAGCTTACGCTACCAAACTCAAGGCATACAACACTAAAAAGCAGGGCGCTGAACCTATCCCGCCCGCGATCGAATCGGGTGATTGTGCTGAGCAAATGGCGGCGGCCAAACGAGAACACGATCGTCATGCGCCCGTCTATCAGAGCCTCTCCGCCTGTCAAGCAGAGGGGGTTCGCTGTGAAACATACTCCCGATCGTCTGTTTCTGGATATCGACCCACGTTCGGCGGGGCCTATCTCTATCCCTACTTAGCCAATGCAACCCGTAACTTTGCAGGCCCTGACTCTCGGGTTTATCAGCCCCATACCGTCTATCAAGGAATGAATGCGGGACAAATTGTTACACCTCAAGGTGAATCAGTGATGCAGGCTCGATCGGGTCTTGTTTCTGCCCCGCCGCAACCCAGCGTAGATGCGCCGACTCGCCCAGTGGGTCATGCAGCAGAAGGAACGATTAGAGGTCGGAGTCAATCGGGTTTTGGGTCTACTTTTAAAAGCACAGGTCGTGGAGGGAAGTAAGCTTATGAAAGTGCTGAAAATTGCTTGTCGTCCGGATTGGCAGACTCACATTCGTGAAAATGCCTATCAGTCTGATGTGCTCAGTGACGCTCAGCAGCAATATTGGGTGGAATCTTTGCCGCAGCCCTTTGCAATTCAATTTGAAACTAAAGAAGAAACCAAAATAGCAACTGCAACGGAAATGCTGTGGGAAATGTGTGTAGAATTCCTGGATTGGTTTTTTACAGACCAAACTGTGGGAGACGTGCATCAACGCTTAGCCGCACTTGGAATTCCAAAAGCCTATTGGAAAGCCATTCAAAACAGTTGGGAACGCACCGATCCGATCGAAGACCTGTCGCTTTACACGAGGTTTGATCTAGCGATGACCGAAGAGGGGCAAATCAAGCTCTTAGAAATCAATGGAGAAACGCCCCTGCTCGGGGCTGAGACAGTTTATCAGTGGAATTGGTATGTTGATTATAAACTCAATCATTCAACCTATCCGCTTCCCAGTGATGCGAGTCAGTTCAATAGCTTTTGGGAGCGGACGGCGGAACAATGGCAACAATTGGTAGTAGATTACAATCTCGAACAAACAGGAATTTCTTTCTTGGTTGATGAGAACTTAGAAGAAGATCTAGAAATGGCCATGCAGCTTATTCAAATTCTTCACGATGAGGTGAACCCCAATATCCATGCCCAAATTGTGTATTTGCGAGGGCTGAAGCCTGAGTTGGGTCGGGAAGTGCAGCCGGGACTGGGCCTAGATGAGGCCGGACATTTTATTGATCATTTCAATGAGCGGATTCCAGTGCTGTGGAAAATGTATGATTGGTCTGATATTCAGAATGATATGGAAAACGAGGGAGCAACGGCTGTTTTGGCTCGTCAGTTAGAAACTGGAGCAACGAAAGTTTTGGAACCCCTGTGGAAACAAGTGCTTTCAAATAAAGGCGCAATGGCTTTGATGTGGCAACGCTTTAAGCATTCGGACTATCGCCAATACCTATTAGAAACCTATTTTGAGCAGGATTTCACCATTGAAAACACCCGTTTGCAATCAGATATTCACGTTAGAAAACCCTTGGTTGGAATGGAAGGTGTGGGAATTTCGATCGAATCTGGCATGGGTTCCCTAGATCAGCGAGAGACCTTGGGCTACGGCAATGAAGGGTATATTATTCAGGAATATATCGAGCTTCCGCAGGCAATGGGCTATCACTATATGATTGGCAGTTGGGTGATTAATGGAGCGGCCTCTGGCATTATTCTTCGGGGCGACACCTCAAAAATTACAGGTCGCCACTGTTTGATTATTCCTCATATTGTTTCTGATCATGATTAATCACACTATTAATTATAATCATTGGGAATTGGATGCGGTTCTCCCGATCGATCATCAGATTGCCTCCCAATATTTTAAAAATGCCCCAGAGGGCGTTCTGGAAAACTTTAGCAAACTGCTAAGTCGAGATATTTTTTCTGAAGGCGATGCGCAGGTTCTCTACGATCACCTAATGCAGCGCCAGGGTGAATTTTCTGAAGACTTTCTAGGAATGCTGCACCGCTGGCTGGCCGATGAACTAAAGCATTATGAAGCCCTTCGGCGCACTTATCACTGTATCTCACGGGTGAGTTTTGATGAGATGGATCGGTTATTTCAGACCCGCATTCATGAAATAAAACCGATCGAACGAGTGCTCAAAGATGAATTTACGATTCTTGTGACAATGATGTTTGATGAAATCGGTTCTGTGTATTCCTATCGACGGGATTTGCGAGAATACTATTGCTATTTTGGAGTTGAGATTCAGAAAATCGGCCATCATCTAGTTAAAGATGAAGGAATGCATTTTAGCAACGCAGCAAAGTTGGTTCTGAAACATCATGGCAATCGTTTAGATCAAGTGGAACCTCTTCTACAGGAGATTTCTAACCTTGAGAACAGTCTAGGGAAATACTATAAATCTTTCTTTCTTGATCACGCTCAAGAGCAATTTCGATTTCCACCAAATTTCAATGCTGTAATTATTCAAGTGGTTCTAGCTCGATTAGGACTAGCCCTCTATCCTGACTCTAGGGCACTCAAACAACTGTGGCAATGGGTGCCTATTGATGGGTAGTCGTCGGAGATGGGGGCGATCATTTTTCTTAAGCCTGAGTGCGATCGTTTTTACTCAGATTCTTCTTGGAGTTGCTGAAGTTGCTCGATCGAGAGTCCTGTAAAACGAGCAATCGTCTCTAAAGGAAGATTGTCTTTGAGCATGTTGAGAGCGATCGTGATTGCCTTTTCTTCAATCCCCCGATCGTAGCCAATCTGTTCAACACTCGTAATGTAAGGCATCTGTCGTTCCTCCTCATAAGTTCTCAACTCCTGCCAGAATGAAACTTTCGCTTCATTTGACAGAATCATAAGCCAATCCACGAACGCGAATAGATTAATTATAGTCGATCGATTGTATCCTCGCTCATAGAGCCGTTTAATCAATGTCAGCTTCCACTGTTTGCGCGCTGGTTCATTCCGTTTTGTATCCTGCGCCTTCAAATGAGTCATTACCACTGTGGCGAAAATATTATCACTGGCTTCAAGTTCATCCCAGCGCGATCGATAATCCAATAACTTAACCGCCGTGAAATTAAATTCTAGCGAACTACCAGGCGTTATGAAACGATACTGATTCGGTCGCCAATCTGAATCTGAATCACACAAGATTGCCAAACTAATCGGTTCTTGATTAAAATAATCAACAATCCGAATCACGTAGGTAAACATCCGCTTAGGAAAGACTATCTCTGGTTCTGCCTGGACTTCCAAGTGAATTAATAGAATAATTGAATTACCATTTTTCTGGTAAACCTTTACCAATTGGTCTGCAAATCGTTTGCCAATCTCCGAATCAGGAGTGAGTTGTTGGAACTCTTTATCAAGAAATTCGATCGGTTTAGTCCAATCAATTTCAACCGCAATATTTGGGAAAAAGAATTCAATTGCCGCTTGAAAATTAAATCGTAAAATACGCTTCCACGGGCTGTCTTGGTCTGCGCGATCGTTTTTCTTCTTTGCCATTGCGTGAATCTTAATCTGAACTGAGTCGTGCGATCGTATCATGACCTTGTAGGTGTGATCGGCTTTGTACTTCGATAATGACTAACGTTTTCCACCATTCAGCCAATAGACTTTGAGTGACTCATCAGCATAGCGTTTTGGAATTTCGCGGGCCTGCCTGTTGATAGCGTTTACAAGAGTGGGCATTCTTAGACATAACTAGGAACATCTACCCCCACTTCTAGGCCCCCTATGTCATCGTACCGTCGTCTTCAATGGTTAGGCTTATTGCCGTTGAGTTTTCTTTGTCTCATCGCCCCAACCCTGGGACAAACCAAGCTGCAATCATCGCCTGCTGCCCAAACTCGCGAGAGTCCCGCGACCAATATCAGCAATCTTGAGTCTCTTGTCAGCAGTATTGAAAACCCTAAACTCCCTCTTAAGAAGCGAATTGCGGCTATCCTTGCCATTGGCAAACTGGGACCTGAAGCGGGGAATGCCGTCACGGTCTTAAAAGGCTCTCTCACGGACCGTAATACCGTTGAAATTCGGCGCTATGCAGCAGATGCCCTCGCTGCGATCGGCACCAAATCCAAACCTGCGCTTCCCGAACTTCTGATTCTCCTCAAAGACCCAAACCCCGGTGTCCGCGCAGCTTCCGCCAATGCGATCGGAAAAATTGAAGGCGTCGGAAAAGAAGCAGCCCCCTTATTGATTGATATGCTCGACGATCCAAATATTGCTGTTCAAATTAGTGCAGTTAATGCCCTTTCGACCTTTGGCGAGGACGCACAACCCGGACTTCCACAATTGATTGAAGGACTGAGCACAACCGATCGGAGTCTGCGCAAAGCCATTATCAACGCCCTTGGTCGCCTCGGTAAAGATGCAAAGCCCGCTGCTCAGGGCCTGAGTCATCTGATCCAAGGACCCGATACCGAGATCAGTGTTGCCGCTCTTGTGTCCATCGGACAAATCGGCAGTGATGCGACGGTGGCCGTGCCCGAAGTGGGCAAAGCCCTCACCAGCGACAACGCCCAGATTCGGACCTTTGCCGCCCTGATCCTCGGTCGTATGGGAGAATCCGCCGAACCCGTGCTTCCAGAACTTCGCCGTGCCCTTCAAGACGCTAACAAAGATGTCCGGCAAAATGTCGCATCCAGCCTCGGACAAATCACGGCCCACACGCCCGAAAACTTAGAGGCACTGGCAGGTGCGCTGAAGGATTCTGATATTGGGGTGCGCCTTAGCTCGGCTAGTGCAATCAATCGTCTAGCAGGCCATGTTCAGGATCAAAGCGCTAAATTTTCCCGCGACGACCTGACTGCCATCATTACCACGCTAGATGCTGCGGCAACCTCCTTTGAAGATCCGAAGAGTAATATGAATGAAGAGGTGCGGAACTCTTTTCGCCGATCGCTCATCGCAATTAAGGCGGCCAAAGCCTCCCGCTACTTTGACCAAACCTTTGCTTGGGGACAAGATAATCCAGCTTTTGCCTTGATTGCATTGTACATACTCGCCACGCCAGGATTTTGGCTATTAGTGCTGCTGTTAAAGCCGCTGTGGTTGTTGAAGGTGAATGACTTACTCAAGCCCTATACCGACTTTGAATTGCCGACGCCCCTAGGAAACACGATTAAAGTCCCTCTGCGTTTCGTCATGTTTTTAGGGTGGTTGCATTATCATCCTCGCGTTCTAGATGCCTGGGTCGATCGTCAACTGAGTATTGCCCATGACGCCTTTGCCAATAAGAGTACCGTTAACGATCGGTTGGTCTACATTCCCATTCCTGTTGTCCTTCAAGGCAATACCATTACTGAAATTAGCAACAAAGATATGCAAGCCACCTTTTTGGATGGTCGGCAATGTATATTGATTTGGGGTGAAGGGGGCATCGGGAAAACCAGCCTTGCCTGTCAACTCGCCCAATGGTCCATGGCCGACGATCGGACCAAACGTTTGTGCCGCCACCGAATGATTCCAGTATTAGTGGAACAAGAACTCGACTTCAAAGTAAATGAAGGGAAAGATCCCTTTCGCGAAGCCATTCGAGGTCAATTGCAAGCGTTGGTCGATTCGGCGGAGCCTTTAAGTGATGAATTTATTGAGAAACTTTTGCGTCAGCGTCGGGTCTTAGTCATCGTCGATCGCATGTCAGAACTGAGCGATGCCACGAGACGAGAAATTCGACCGGGCCATCCTGACTTTCCGGCCAATGCGCTCATTGTCACTTCCCGCGTCGAAGAAAACCTCGATAACGTCCCAAAAACCTTAATGAAGCCAATGCGGATTGAAGGCAATCGTCTTTCATCCTTTTTAGAAGCCTACCTAACCCAATGTAATAAGCGGGAGTTATTTACGGATTCAGAATACTTTGATGCCTGTAGCCAATTATCAAAAATGGTGGGTCAACGCAATATCACGGTGCTGCTTGCCAAACTTTATGCCGAACAATTAATCGCACACAAATCAGGCATTGCGGATACTAATTTGCCTGATAATATTCCTGATTTGATGTTGAGTTATCTCAATGAACTCAACCGCGATCATAATGCTGACGAACCGGATAATCCGACCGTTCATCAAGATGCTAAAGTCGTTGCCTGGGAATGCCTTAAGTATACGTTCCGGCCTGCACCCGTAAGACGGGAGACGGTGCTTACAGAACTGGAGATTGCCTGTAACATCGATCGCGAATCAGCCAAAAATCGGCTGCGTCATTTAGAAAGTCGGCTGCGAATTCTCCAGACCGTCGGACCTGCCCAAGACCAAATTTCTTTTTCGCTTGATCCCCTAGCAGAATGTTTAGCTGCACTCTATTTAGTTGAACTTTACGGCAATGAAAACTATCTCTGGCAAAACTTCATGATCCAAGCCGATGCGATGCCTGGAGCGCCGGAAAGCATTCATGGGTTTCTTCTGGCGCTGCGGGACTGTTGCTTGACTCGCGGTGTAGAAATGGATATTCCAGAGAATGTTCTGAATGAATTGGGACAGCGAGTTGGACTCAGTACGGAAATGCTACGCCGCACCCAAATTGAACAGCGACTAGCGCGATTGGTTCCCAAGTTGACCGATGGTATTTTAGAAACCCGTTTGCGAGCCATTCGTGAACTGGGTGAACTGGGCGCTGCGGCTAAGCCTGTGTTGCCTGCGTTGGTGCGGGAAATTCATGCATCGGAATGGCAAATTCGTCAGGAGGTGATTAAGACGATCGGCCTGATGGGAGCGGAGGGGCGAAATGCGATTCCCGTTCTAGTAGATCGAATGCGAGATGACGATCGGCGGGTGGCCTGTGAAGCGGTTGTTTCTCTTGGGAAGATTGGGACGATCGCCATTCCAGCATTGGTTTCTGCATTGGATTATAAAACTGCACACATTCGTAGTTCTGCGGCTTGGGTGTTGGCAAACTTTGAAGAGAGTGCTAACGTTGCGGTTCCAGCATTGCGTAGAGTGTTGCAGGATGAGGATTGGCAAGTGCGTTGGGTTGCGGCTTATACATTAGGTGCGATCGGCATTGGTGCAAAGGATGCTGTTCCTGATTTGATTACCATTTGCAAAGGCACTCACGCTTTGGTGCGTCAGGAAGCGAGTCGTGCGCTGTGGCGAATTAATGGGGAAGAAGCGTCTAAGATCGTTATGGCTTTGAGCCGATAGCCACCAACCCAACCCCAACCCGATCGCAAACCCGATCGTCAGTCCCAAAATTAAAATACGAACCGAACGTTTATGAAAGCCTTCCATTGCATTTTTAGAAGGCTTGATCGGATTTAGTGGCGTATCTTCTGTGGGTTCTAGATCAATCAATGGTTCACTCTGACGCCGATCGGACAGTTTACGACGATTACCTTCCGCCGATCGGAGATTGTCCCGATGGGACCTACGGGCCATGATGACCTGGATCAATGCCTGTTGCTGTTGCAACCACTCAGCCGAAAAAATTTGTTGGTACAGTTGATTTTTGACCACGAGACCTTGGTTTGTGCGCTCCACAAGACCCGTTAAAACCAACTCTAGGGTCAGGCTATTGAGATCACTTAAGGCTAGATTTTCTGAGTTGGGTTCATCCAACATTTCCCGCATTCCAAATGGCTTTTGGGAATCTAGCATGGCAGCGTAAAGTTTAAGCAGTGAGGGCGATCGGGCACTTTGAACTAACCGATCGCGAATGGTTCGTAAATGCTCAGGATTATCTTTTACTTCCCAATCCTTTAGCAAATGGTTATGAACCAATTGATCAATCCAATAGCCTTCCGTTCCTGGCGGTAATTGTAGTTTGCCTTGAATGCTCGATTCACTGGCTTTAGACACTAGGGTGCAGAGTTTTTGAGTGAGAAAGGGCTGGCCATTAGTCCAACGCAAAATTTCGCGCAAAACCGTCATCGGCTGAGGCACATAGTCCACAAGGCCCTGCGCCAAGGGAAAGACTTCATGCTCTTTGAACCCCGTTAAACCGATCGCCCGCCCGAGATTAAATCCCGAAGCTTGCGGATCATTCATTAAGTCATAGGGCGTGGTGACGCCTAAAAGCGCCCAAGTGAGTCGCTGAAACCTTGGATCGCTGGATCTACGATCGTAAATAGCCCGCAAAAAAACAAAGAAATCATCCAATGCAAAGGGCAGTCCGAGCGTATGGTCGATTTCATCTAGAAAGATCACCACAGGGTCCGAAACTTGTTCTAGGAAAAACTCAAAAAAAGCGGTCAAACGGGCAATCACCGACAGCGCATCATGATCTCGCCACCATTTCGGCACATGAATCTCTAATTCAAAACTCTGCGCCACAGAACAGGCAAAGGAGGCGTACCATTGTTCGGGAGTTGTTAATTGAGACCCAAGGAGCGTTGCATCAATGACTCCGCAGCGCACGCCCTGTAGCTGTAACTCACGCATCGTTCGCACACGAAGACTCGATTTCCCCATTTGCCTTGCATTAAAAACATAGCAAAGCTCACCGTCCCGCAACGCCTGCAAAAAGTCTAAATCCGCCTGACGAACCACATAGCTAGGCGCATCCCATCCCAAACTGCCTCCGACTTGATACCGATAATTCACAAATTGTGGGTCCCAATTTACGCTAAAAGTCTAAGCTGGAAAATCTCGTTTGAGTGAGTCTGAGGCATTCGATCGCTCGGTGTGCTTACGATCGGTGATATCTCGAACGGTTCCTTCTAGGGTATAAATCAAACCTGTTTCATCTTGGACCAATCGCACTGACTCTGAAATCCATCGAGTCTCTCCACTCACCGTTTGAATCGGTGACTCAAACTGCACCACTGATTCAAACTGCTGTAGACAAGTGACGAGTTCTGCCCAGCGGCCCGGACTGCGATAAACCTGCTGAGCAATGGAAACAATCTGAGATAGGACTTGCTCTGGCCTTCCGTAGCCAAGAATCTTCGCATAGGCTGGATTGACTGCAATGAATTTGCCATCTACACTCGCTCTGTAAAACCCATCCAGCGATCGGTCCCAGAAGCCTTCATAGTGACTCCCTTCATCTACGATCGAGAGATTGGACTGAGACTTAAGATGATCTTGGAGCCGTTTAAGGGTGAGCTGATGTTCGATACGGACGAGGAGTTCCTCAATTTGAATTGGCTTGGTCAAGTAGTCTACGCCGCCGAGATTAAAGGCTCGAACTTTGTCTAGAGGCTCGTGAATGGCACTCATAAAAATGACCGGAATCTCTGCGGTCTGTTCATTGGCCTTAAGGCGTTCGCAGACTTCGTAGCCATCAAGACCGGGCATCATAATATCCAGCAAAATCAAACTGGGTTCAATGGTGGGAATGTGATTGAGGGCGATCGACCCACTAATGGCACTACACACTTCATAGCCCTGCTGCGTCAATGCTTGAGTAAAAAAACGTAGAACCTCAGGCGTATCATCCACCACCAAAATCGTCCCTTTGCGATGGTTATCATCGAGCTTAAGTCCGATCATCTGAAGGATTTCAGTTTCGATACCTTTGACCGAATCTTGGTGAATTGCGCCTTGGCTAATCAAAGTCTGATGTTCTAAAGCTAGACGTTCTAGGCGTAAATGGCCATCCTGTGAGATGCTCCGCTGCATGATGGACGAGTGATCTTTGACGTCATCTAAGATCAGGCGATCGAGGTTTTGACGAATCAGTTGGGTGAGATAGTATCGAGTAATCGGGGATAGCTCAATCTGACTGAGGAGACTCAGAGGTTGCTGCGATAGATCTTGAGTCGTCATCACGCAATGCTCCTAGGGACCTGGGGCTGTCGAGAGTGGATGAGATGCTGCATCAGGGTATGTTTCTTAAGACCATAGCTTAGTCTATCGTTGCCGCTGAGGAATCTCAAGCGAAAAGATGGTTTCTCCGTTGCTGCGGCTTTCCAGAATGCGTCCGCCATGTTGGATTTGGATGATCTGGTAACTGGTGGATAAACCCAGTCCGGTGCCTTTGCCAATGGGCTTGGTGGTAAAGAAAGGATCAAACATGCGCGATCGAACCGAGTCTGAAATGCCTAACCCTGTATCGCGAATTTGAACCTGAATCCAATGATTTCCTAGGGGTTTTGTGATGATTTTGATGCTCAATGAGGGAATCTCTGAGGCTTCGAGATTTGGGGCTTTTACCGCCTCATCTAGGGCGTCTAGGGCGTTACTCAAAAGATGCATGAAGACCTGATTAAGTTGCCCAGCATAGCATTCGACTCTGGGTAAATTGCCGTATTCGCGACAAATCTCCACCTCCGATCGGACCCCATTGGCAGCAAAGCGATGCTGAAGCAGGAGCAGGGCGCTTTCAATGCCTTCATGAATATCAGTGCATTGCAAAGCAGATTCATCGAGGCGGGAGAAGACCTGGAGCGATTGTACGATGGCGACAATTCTGGCGGTTCCGATCTCCATGGAGGCAATGAGTTTGGGTAAATCTGTCCGGATAAAGTCCAAATCCATGGCTTGGGTCTGCGATCGTAAACTCGCAGGCAGCTCCGGAAAGGCAGATTGGTAGTTGGCCATCAAGTCCAAAAGCTGTTTGGCATAGCTGGCGGTGTGGCAGAGATTACCTTGAATGAAGTTAATAGGATTGTTGATTTCGTGGGTTACGCCCGCCACGAGTTGGCCGAGGCTCGACATCTTTTCGGTCTGGATCATCTGGACTTGGGCGCGATTGAGATCTTGCAGGGCCTGCTCTAGCCGATCGCGCTTTTGAATCAGTTCTAGCTCCACCTGTTTTCGGGCTTCAATTTCCGCTTGTAGCTGGGTATTCTGCACCGCCAGGTCTTGCTGCAAGCGTCGAATCGTAAGATGGTGGGCGACCCGAGCAAGGACTTCTTTAATCTGAAAAGGCTTGGTAATGTAGTCCATTCCCCCCACTTGAAAGGCTCGCACCTTATCACGGGCGTCATTCAGCGCACTTATAAAAAGGACGGGAATACTTTGAGTCTCAGCATTCTGTTTAAGATGCTCACAAACCTCATAACCGTCCATGTCGGGCATCATAATATCCAGCAGAATCAAGTCTGGAGACACCACTGAAACACAACTAAGGGCCTCCGCTCCGCTCGATGCACGAAAGACGTTGTAGCGCTCTCTTTCTAATACAGCTTCTAGTAGATCTAAGTTATCTAGATGGTCATCGACGACTAGAATCCGCGCTGGAGAGGAGTGGGACATATCCTAAAAACACAAGCTAAACATCAACCACCACGCCGCATAAATCCAGCTTTATTAACTTTATCATTGACTAATGCCTTAATTTTTACCATCGCTCTTAATTTTAAGGATGGGGGATTTTTAGAAGGGGTGAGGTTGATTCTGGTTCGAGACTAAGCTGAAGCAGACGTTGAATCTCATCAAACTGAAAAGCTTCAATGGATTGACTGAGATGCTGTTTTAATTCCAGATATTCTAAGTCTAACTCCAGTAACAGGGCTTGGGCACGATCGCCATTCAGCCGCGTCACACTCTGCAAAAATTGCTCTCGCCAATTTTCGGGAATTGTCTGCAATGACTTAATCCAATGTTCTGAATTAAAAGATGCCTCTAAAGCGTCGATCGATGCGTGATCTTCAAGAGACTCTGCAAAGGGTTCTGAATGTTGGGGAGACTCCCAAACCTGAACGTCGCTCTGAGGCAGTCGCAGAGGTAAGAGGACTTGAAAAATACTTCCAACGCCAATGGTGCTTTGTACTGTTAAGGATCCTCCTAGAATCTGAGCAAACTGTTGACTAATCGCGAGTCCTAATCCGGTCCCGATTTCCTGAGTGACTTTAGAGGAGTGCGATCGGCTCTGATAAAAGGGGATAAAAATCTGGTCGCATTCCTCACTGGCAATGCCGCAGCCCGTATCTGCTACCCGAAATTGTAAGCTATTGCCCATCAACGATACCGTCAGTTGTACCCGACCTCGACGGGTAAACTTAATCGCATTTCCGAGTAAATTAATCAAGATCTGCCGAAGTTTTCGTTCATCGGTTTCAATGACTTTGGGTAAAGCCGTTACCATCACTAACTCAAAGGCAATGCCCTTCGCTTCTGCTTGCGTCCGAAACAACTGACTCAGGGTGCTAATTAAATCCAGTAGGGGCAAAGAGGTGGGCTGATAGTCTACTTTATTCGCTTCTAGACGAGAGAGATCCAGGACATCGTTGATCATTTCCAGCAAATGGGACACACTACGATCGATCGCATTCAAATAGCTCTGCTGTTGAGGACGTAGCGCTTCACTCTGCTGCATCAGCTCACTACTGCCTAAGATAATTGTGAGTGGCGTTCGAAATTCATGGTTCATGCTGGCCAAAAAAGCACTCTTCGATCGATTGGCCATCTCGGCTTTCTGAAAAGAAAACTCCAACGCTTGATTCTTTTCCTGTAGTTCCAGGGTCCTCAGTTGCACCGTGCTTTCTAGCGTTCGAGAATAGGACTCTAACTGCTCGTAGGACTGCTGCAACGCCGACCACAAACGAGTGCTATGCCCCATAATACTGCCTCCCAAAAAGGCCGTCGCCGCTGCCATCATGGGCACCCACCACCCCATCACAAAGGCCCCGTAGCTCAAAGCAACTAAGCTCATCCACCCAACCCCTACGCCCAACCCCAGACGCCATCGCCGCTGACTCACCCACCCCAGGACCGTACCCAAGATGCCCCACCAGACCATCCACCCCAGACTCCATCCCCAAGATAAGGCTTGCAACGTCAAGCGCTTGCCCTGGGCGGCCCCCACAAGTTGAGCGGCTAAGTCTCCATGAACCTCGACCCCCGCCCAGGACGTTTGAGGACTATCACTGTAGGGCACGTAAAACCGATCGCCCAAACTGGAAGCGGTTGTGCCGATCACCACGATCTTGTCTTCCAGTAAACCAGGTGGCAGGGTTTGGGTAAGGACAGCAGTTATCGAGACTTCGATCGGACGGTATTGGGTCGGATAGAAATTCGATAGGATCTGGTAGCCCCCGGTATCGGCTCGGACATAGCCGCCCACATTTTCGGTTAACGGACTAAAGATGGCCTTCCCCAGTTTGACCCGGTTTTGATCGAGAGGTTCGACGGTGATATTGTCTTTGGCTAGATATTCTAGGGCGAGGCGTGTGCCTAGGGTGTAGTAAGTCTTGTGCGATCGGTCTTTGAGTGAAATCAACGCCCGCCGGATTTTGCCATCGGTGTCTAGCACGATGTCGCTGGCGGCAATCTGGCCATTGGCTTGGAGTACGGGCGTGGGAGGGACTTGGGCGGATTGAGCTTCCCCCGCGATGCGTTTGATGCCGATAATGGTCGGAGCCGCTCTAAAAACCTGATCTAGAGCGGCTTGACCGGGCGGGACGCTTAGGTTGCGATAGAGATCCAGGCCAATGACTCTCGGCTTCTCGGCCTGAATGCGACTCAGCAAAGCAGCGAGTTGACTATCTTTAAGGGGATGACCCCAGCGTTGAATGTCCTCTTCTGCGATCGTCACAATCACCACAGGATTAGCCCCATCTTTTCTTTCTCTCCGAAGCCGAAAAGATTGGTCCAGAATAGCCCAGTCTAAAAGCTGAAATGCACCGCTAAACTGTATCAGGCCAGTGACTAAGCTGACACTTCCCAACACTGAGGCAATAGCCTGGGCCGATCGTTGGTAGGGCGACAACCTAGTCACGATCCTGCGTAAATTAACCATGCAGGTTTCCAATGCTTAGAGGTCAATGAGTCGAAATTTGACTGCCCCACCAGATTGATTCAAAACCCGACTTTGCAGCAAGAGGGCATTCCAAGACTCATCAGAGATGGCGGGCGTCACTTCACATTTGCTCTGAACTGAGACATTATGAAATTTTACCCAGGTTGTCCGACTATTTTCACTCATCTTGGACATTGCGTCGAGCCAGTAATCAGACCGAATTCTTCCCATCTCGTCTAAAGCTGAGGTTGATTTGGGTTGATAGATCAGATTACCCCGCACGACGGCATCATTGGAAGGCCGATCGGTCGGATCACACACCAAAGCCACCGTCCAGCGATAGGTTCGTCGCGCTTCCAACAATGGAACATCCTGTGGTAGGTTAAGAGCGGTCCAGCCCAAACCGGGCGGAGCCGGAATCATGACTTGATAGCTCTCCAGTTGTCCGGTGGTAGGATGGGGTTCTAGGGCTTGCAGTGTAAACTCTAGTTCGACCGTTTGGTGAGGGGGCAAATAAACCCAAAACTGTGGACGTTGTTGGGCGGTGTATCCTACCCCTGAGGGCGGTGTCAAGGTCTGCAAAGCATTGGCATCACGCTGGAGGCAACGCGACGGTGCAGCGGGACGGGTGCCACCACCACTGGTTCCCTTTGGGGCACCACTTTTAGGAGGTGGCTCAAAAGCATTGACCTGTGACGCCACTGTCATCATTAACAGCGTCAGTAGCGGCACCAAAAGAGCGTTGGCCTTGAAGCCCCGAAGAGAGAGAAATTGAAATTCAAGGTTCAGTCTAGAGAACCGAGAGAAGCTAAACGACATAAGATATGAGAGATATTGAGTGAACGTTTTCAGGAAGTGGATGAAAGGGCCATGCTTGATGACTGGGTAAGCCCTACAACATTCCAACACATTCAATTTGGAAGATCAGGAATAATCGCCCCCTCACTGCCAGTAAAAATTCACCCGAATAATAATATGTCTTAGTTGTGTCAAATCAATGAATAAATATTTTTGAAAGATATAAAAATACAAACAAGACCACCCCATTTGTTCTAATTCTATGAAAGTTTTCCCTCCTCAATCGATCGTTGTTAAGGTCTTCCACTGGATTAATCTCCTCGCGGTGAGCACCATGCTCCTCAGTGGCCTACAAATTTACAATGCAAATCCCGTTTTTGGTGGACGGGAGGGTTTGCATTTGCCGTCGATTTTCTTGTTAGGG
>JANMIS010000614.1:0-1173 GCA_031375925.1 Synechococcales cyanobacterium OTE_70_concoct_197_sub | reverse complement strand
CAATCCGTTTAATCTCACCCCGATCGAGCAGTTCCCGCGCAATCAATCCCGCTTCGACCGTCTTCCCGATTCCCACATCATCGGCCACCAAAAGCCGCACCGTCTCCAGACGCAACGCCATCAATAGTGGCACTAGCTGATAGGGCCGAGGCCGCACCGAAAGTCTTCCCAAACAGCGAAACGGCCCTGCACCACTTCTCAAACTCAGCCGCGCCGCATCCATCAACATCATTGCGGCAGTGTGGTCTTGAACACTGTCCGATTTGGGATTTGGAAACGTCGCCGAGTTTAGCGGTTCATTATCGAGCGGATTGTAAATGCCACAGACTTCATCTTCGCTGCCACTTAAAGGCCGTAGCCGCACAACATCGGCACGGTCAGAAGGCAGCACAATCCACTGGCGCTCCCGACAAGTCACAACAGAACCGGGAGTATAAGCTGTTGTCATAGGGGGTTAATCTCTAGGAAGAAGAGGAAAAGTAAGTATAAATTTTGACTAGAGTACGTTTGCTATTTAAACCGATTTTTCCTCGTTCGTCAAAATGAATTAAATCGTTTTTGTTTGGGCAAAATGCAAGCCGCTGTGCCTCTATGCTTCACCGATATTCATCGGCCCCAGAACCGCCGTGGTCACATCCTTGTTCGAACTAATCAAAAACACGGCGGTATCGGTGCCCTCGCTGGCAGCGGCGAAGATGGACGTACTCACTGCTTCAACTCTTTAGCGGCATGGCTCGAAGACTGTTGCATTCTCGCCCCTGGATCTCGATCGCAAATTGGAACCGCTAACAAAATTCAAGTCACACGGGAATTGGGCAGTGATCGCATCACCAAAGCCGAGTATGAAAACGAAGACATCTGGCTCTATGCGAATTACCGCGCCTACTGCGAGCGCACAGGTCACAGCAAACCCGTCACCATGCGGAAATTCAGCGATAGTCTGGTAGACCTGTGCCGAAACCAACTGAAAAATCCAGAAGTGGAGAAGCTACGCGACTGGGCAAGGGAATGAACATTGTTCATTAAAACGGTCATTAAATCAGCGGAGAACCTAGGCGATTTAACGCCATTTCAGGCTTGTCCTATCATTCCCCCCAAACACTCGAAAACCCGCACAGGGCGGGCTTTCATGCAATGGAGCTGACGGGAGTCGAACCCGTGTCCAAATTGGGT
>JANMIS010000561.1:0-6918 GCA_031375925.1 Synechococcales cyanobacterium OTE_70_concoct_197_sub | reverse complement strand
TAATGCAATGTTGGAATGTCTTTGTAAAGCTGGCTTTTCGTTGCCCATAGCAGATCAGATTCGTAATACGATCGATAGTCATATTTATGGCTTTACGCTTCAGGCGTTGAACTTTCCATTCCAAACCGATGATTATTCTGAAGCAGCAGCTTGGGGCGTGTCACGCATTCCCGCTGAACAGTATCCCTACCTCAACAAGCTCACCCATGAGGTGATAGAGAAACGGTACGACGGGATTCATAATTTTGAATTTGGATTGGAATTGCTTCTCGACGGACTCGATCGGTTACGGTAAGGTTAGGTCTAAATTGAACATTGAATTGAACTTTTACATTGAATTTAAGTGCCTAGTTAGCCCGAACAAACTTCAACGACACCCCATTCATACAGTATCGTAATCCTGTCGGCTTCGGACCATCATCAAACACATGACCCATATGTCCTCCACAACGCCGACAATGCACTTCCGTCCGTTCTAGGGCAAATAATCCATCTTCACGCTGCTCCACGGCATTGTCGATCGGCGCATAGAAGCTCGGCCAGCCCGTCTTGCTATTAAACTTAGTTTGGGATGTAAACAATGGCAAATCACAACCCGCACAATGATAAATACCTTTTCCATATTCCCGATCGAGGGGACTACTACCAGGCGCTTCCGTGCCTTCCAAGCGAAGCACTTTAAACTGTTGTGGAGTCAAGATTTTCTTCCATTCTTCTTCTGATTTTGTAATTTCAAAGACTTTGCTCTTTTTAGTCGCAGTCGCAACGGTTTCACTGTTTCCAAAATATCGTAGTAATGCTGGAACAGTTGCAACGCCTAATCCGATCGCCAGCCAATGTCTTCGTTTCATCAATTCATTCCAGAATTATTAGATTAACATTTATAAAAAGACTTAATCAAATGATGCTCTCGAAATGAAAGAACCCATGGCATCAGTAACATTAACTGGTCGTCAGAGAACTGACTGATTAAATTTAGAAGATCTTGACGCAGTTCCATCGCAGTTCTTCCTAATTTGGAACATTTCAATGATACCATCCCAACCGGATCATCCTCTTCCTATGAAAATGCCTTTCACCGATCGACCGTCATCGTAAGCTTCAGTAAGTCCAACAGATGAATGCCAGATGAATGCCAGCAATTTGCAATTTAACGTCCCTGTAAGGTAAAAGCAGACCAGTAGTAAGGTGCTTTCCAGTCTTTGTTTTTAAACAGATTGATCTGGGCAGCACGCAAAGCAGCAGCAGGGGACAATCCCTGGTTTAACATACCTTGATAAAATTGCATCATTAGCAATGCAGTGCCATCATCATCCACATCCCACAGCCCCGCCGCCACCTGCTGCGACCCGGAGTACATCAATCCGCCCGTCATTCCAATTAAGCCTTCGCCCTGAACCTCTTTGCCGAGTGCTGTCGTACAGCCACTGAGAACGACGAGATCGGAGGAGAGTTTTAAATTAAACACGTCCGCAGTAGACAAGAGACTGCGCTGAAGTTCACCCTGCGCATTAAGAGCAGAGAGAACCATGCCCGATCGTGCCGGGTTTTGGCTATTGAGAATGCCGTGGGTGGCAATGTGAACAATGCGATAGGGGTTTAAATCAGTATTCATCACCAGTTGACGACTGGCTTCACCGTCGAGTTTGATTAAGTTCTTTCCTGGGCTGAGGGCAGCGATTTTGGTGGCTTCTTTGCGCGTTCCTTCTAGGCGATCGTAGAGCTTTTTGATGGTGGTGGTGTCTCGTTTCTGGAGCCGATCGTCATCTCGGGTAAAAATAGGATCTGCTAAAATTGCAACCTCTTGTGGGAAGTTTTTGGGAGTGGTTCTGCGCTTTTGAAAGCCTGCTCCCATTGAGGCTGAGGGCAATCCGATGATTTCGTGATCCATAAGCAAGGGAACTGTTTCTTTGCCCGGTTTGGGTAATGCGCCAAAGGGGAGATAATGCAGGATGCCGTCTGCGACAATTAAGAGGCGTTTGTTTTCTAATTGTCCTGCAACTTCTCCCAATAGCATTTTGCTTAGGTAGGTTGCGACATCAATATCACCGGAATTTGCAACGTCTTGTAGGAGTTCACGATCGCCAAATTGATAGTCCCGTGATTTTAATAAACCAATCAATTGACGAGCGGCAATATCAATATCTGTTTGTTTCGGTAAAGTGTAAGTTTTGAGTCCAGTCCGGGTTACAGCCCAGAGATAACTCTTGTGTTTACCTAGTGAATACTCTAGTAAGATTGTTTTGTCATCTAGGATTTGCTGTTGTATTTCTTTTAATGATAAGGGCTGGGCGAGTTGTATGGCTTGGGGTTTGTCTGATGCAACGGCATTTGTTTTTTGACTAGAACGGTTGAGCATAGCGCGGAGGCTGCGAGCATGGGAGCGTTCGCTGGCTTGGAAGGCCAGTTCTTCATAGCCGCTGTTGGGTGACTGCTGGTGAAGCGCCATAAGCAAGTCAATATAAAAAGCATAGTAGTCATGTTTGGAGGCAAGGTAGTCAGCAAGTTTTAAATAGGATTTGTAGGCGGTTGATTTTTTGTTTTTCTTGTCTCCGTGTTTTTTGTTCTGTTCAAGCTGTGCTTTTTCCGATTCAATCCGATCGATCGCGCTTTCAATTTGAGTTTTGGATTGGGTGAGATTGCCTTGTTTGCGTTGGACGATCGCCATTTCCCATTCTGTATCGGCTTCTTTTAGAATTTCCTCTACTTTTTTCCACACAGGCAAAGCTTTGCTAAAACTTGCTAGGGCAAGGTCATACTGTTGATTAGCCGCATAGGATTTTCCGAGCTGATGTAATGCTTCAGCCATTGCAGTATCTGGGATTTTATTTGTAAAAGCTGCCCATATGGACGGGGATTTGGGACGATCGGACGGCTTCTTCAAATTGTAAGCTTCTAGGATTTGTAGCGCTTGTTGCTGGACTGAAAGAGCTTCTTGAGTTTTTCCAAGGGCTAGAAGTGAGATGCTTAGACTGGTATGAACTTTTGCGTAATAGACTTCTTGAAGTTGGTCTACGAGTTCCGCCAAGGGTCTAACGATGTCTGAGGAAGTATTCTCATTAATCTTGAGCGGGATTGAGGACAGTTTTTCCCAGGGTATTGTTTTCCATTGAGCTAACACTTTTCGATAGGACTCGATCGCCTGTTGATGCTTACTATTTCCAGACAAAACCTCTCCACCAAAGTAGCCGTCCATCATATCAATCAAAGGAACATAAGCCTGAAATTGAGATTTAATCTGCGAAGCTTTATCTATGATTTTTTGAATATAAGGCATACTGCCCTTAATCCAATTGTATATTAGTTCGTTGTTTTTATCTTTAGAATTATTGACATCGAAATCCGTTGTCAACATTGAGACAAAAGGACTCATAATCGGTAGAAGATTTGAAAACAACTCATTATTTTCAGCATTATCGGAAGTTAAATATTTTTCCAGCCAACTGCTACCCTGCTCGAAACTTTTTTCTAAATATGCGCTTGAAAGCTGTCTCTCTCCCATTTCTGAGTAGATTCTGCCAAGCAAAAATGACTCGCAGAACTGTAATCCTTCATTCGTCATGTTCACATACTTCTGAGAATCGGCAGCGCCTGTGCTAATCAGCATCCTAGAATCTTCGGAAGAAATCAATAGCATTGGGAAAGCCTCCTTAAAGGCGTATAGAGATTGTTGATAATCTCCAACCCCTTGATAGATTCCTGCAATATTAATCAGGGTTATGGCTTGTAAGATCTGAGCGTCAAATAAATTTTCTTGAAGTAATTGGTCGTATCCTATATATAAATTAATAACCCCTTGAGTTCCTGATTTATTGGAATAGTTTAAATTCGCAGAAAGTCCGTTTGAATGCTGATCAGCTAAATTATTGATTTTACTTAAAAGTGAGATTTTTCCTAACTGACTTTTATCTTTATTTAGAATTTTCAGAAGTAGTAATGCTTGCTGGTGCGCTACTAGGGATTGGTCCATTTCTTCAGATTCTCGATAGCTAGTCGCTAGATTACTTAGGGTTAAGGCTTGCCAGAAGGGGCGATTAAGCTTTTCTAGTATGGGTAATGCCTGTTGATAGACTTCGATCGCAGCGCCATGCTCTTCTAATTCTTGATATAGGAAGCCCATATTTCGCAAAACGATCGCCGTCAATTGGTCATTTTTGAGTTCTTGATAGATTTTAAGTGCGGCTTGATAACTAACAATTGCTTTCTTTCTCTTTTCTTTTTTGATGTCGTCACTATCATTAGAATTGAAATAGTAATCAACTAAAGCTAAACCTCTGTGAGCTTCTGCTTCTCCAAAGCGATCGTTCGTGCCTTGGGAAATTTTGAGCGCCGTTTTGTATTTATCAGCATCAGATTGAATCGCTGCTAGAGTTCGCAAGGCTTTTGCTTCTGCGATCGGATCCTTTTGCTGGCGGGCTTGCTGTAGCGCTAGTTCTGCTTTGTTTACAGCTTCTGCTGTACCGACCAATTTTTCTTTTTTCCCCCTGGTTTCAACAACATCAAAGCTAACAATTGCTTGTTCTGGATTTTTACCCGGTTCTAAACTGATTCTCACATCTTGGAAAATACCTAAACCAAAGACCCGCTGGGTATCAATGAGAACTTGCTTTTTCTGAAAGAGCATTCCAGGCTTTAGATTGACAGCATTCAAAATCAATGCGATCGGTGTTTTACCTTCTTTAAGATCTCCACCTTTTGCATCTTTGAATCTCACTCGAATCGATTCAATAACGCCTTCATTTACTTTTAAGACAACCTTTCCATCTTCAGCGACTGAAGTAACATTATCGATATTTGCAAGCGTGTAGTCGTTTGATTGATACCATTGATTTAATTTTACAATGCTGGATTGAAAGGTTTTGTAATTGGTGATTTTGTTGTATTGCGATCGAAAAATATTGTCAACCACGCTCTCAGGCACAACGGACTTGCGATCGGAAGCAACAAGGCGCACCTGTTTGAGTATGGGGTTTTGTTTGACGACAAAGGTGACGCGCACACCTTTCGGAGTATCTTTGGGTTCAGCTTGAACCGTGCTAAACCAGCCTGTCGCAAAGAGATTATTGATTTCAGTTTGGAGTTGTGATCGGGTAGTGATACCGCCGGATTTTAGCGTTAAAGTCTTGTAGGCAATAGCCTCTAATTCACCCGTAACACCCTGAACAACGACTTCTTCGACTTTTACCTGGATGTCAGGTTTGTTGGGTGATGGTGAAGCGCTTGGGGTGGCGGCGATCGCCCTAGATTCACCTAGCACAATTAATTGATCAATCTCATGAATAGACAGTTTCAGAAGCGGAAACCAAGGCTGTGACAAAATCAGCGACAAACAACAAGACATTACAAACCAAAGAAATCGCTTTACGACACAGCGATAGCGTCGTAGTTGTTTGGTGATAAAGCTGACTAGCATGGCAGGCTCAGGGTTCTAGAGATTAGTATTCAACTGAAAGTAAGTTATCACGATCGACCAAATTTAGTGCATTACTAAACTAAGGGCCTAAACTCAGTAGATTCACCATAGCTAAACTTATGCATCTAGTCCGAATATCAAAACCGAATTAAATCTAAAATTCGCGCTTCCTCATTCGGTAGAGAGAGTTACTAGGCCCCATGATTAAGTTACAACTTCACTAGCGAGCAAAACCCTCAGCTCTCTCACTGTTCTCAGGAGTTTAAGAAAAGATGTCTGGAATTAAGCAACTTATCAAACGATCGCCCGTCGGTCACTTTGCAGAAAACATCCAAGATCTCTTCACCCGAAACGGCATGTACAACCGCCAGACGGTGCAGGTGATGCGACGAGTATTGGCTCCGGACTCAGTTTGTATTGATATTGGTGCCCACGTAGGTTCTGTATTACGGGAAATTATTACGATCGCCCCCAAAGGTCATCACTACGCCTTTGAACCCCTCCCCGGACTTGCCCAGGGACTTAGAGAAAAATTCCCCGATGTAGAACTCTTTGAGAATGCATTGAGCGACCAGCCAGGGCAGGCTACCTTTCAGCATGTGACAAATGCTCCCGCTTATAGTGGGTTGCGCAAACGCATTTATGATGGCGACGTACAGATTCAAGAAATCACTGTGGAGGTTGTTCGGTTGGATGACGTGATTCCGTTACATGCCCCCATTCGATTGATTAAATTGGACATTGAAGGCGGCGAATATCATGCCCTGCGGGGGGCGATCGCCACCATTCAACGCAATCGTCCCATCATTGTGATGGAAGCTAGCATTGGTTCGACGGGGCAGTATGGGGTGACACCGGAAATGTTTTACGATTTGATGGCGAATGAATTGAACTACAAAATCTCCACCATGGGCAACTGGCTCAACGGCGCACCCGCCTACGATCGCGAAGGCTTCATCCAAAACTGGCAGGATGGACCTGACTACTATTTCATTGCAGTGCCCTGCGATCGATCGTTCTAACGCATTGCTGGAACTTTCCCGTAATCTCCAATCCCCAAATCCTTAAATGTTTGGGGGTTTCTAAATGGGAACTAGCGGTCTATGCTATCTGGGAGATTTTAGTGAGCGTTTGAACCATGATGACAGACGAGATTGAGTCGGTGCTACAGGCGGCGATCGGCAGCGATCGTCCCCCAGCAGCAGAAGTCATCCAAGCGCTACTGCAACAGGAAGTCACCGTCCGGAAGCGCCGAATCCAGCTACCAGAGGAAGATTTGATTGGGGATTGGCGGCTGCATTTTGTGACCTTAGGTAAGGTCCGATCGGGATCAAAACGACTGCGTGGATTTTTTCTCCCCGCCTTCGTCCCCGCCCAAATCTCATTTCAACCCAGTAAAAATCTCGCCGACTCCCCACTCCGAGTCACCAATCAAATCACGATCGGTCTCATCCAACTCAAGTTCACCGGACCCGCTCGCTTTGAAGAGAAAAAGAATCTGCTTG
>JANMIS010000549.1:0-1584 GCA_031375925.1 Synechococcales cyanobacterium OTE_70_concoct_197_sub | reverse complement strand
CCCCACACCTCATAGCTTAAGCGCCGATCGCCCACAACACCCGCCACCAAATAACCCTCCTGCATCCCCATCCGCATCAAAACGGGATCATTTAATCCCGGGGGCAGTTGCCGCATGACTTGCTGAATCGCCAAAGCCAGGTTAGCCAGTCGGATGGCAGGGTCAGGTTTGCTCGTGGGGACGCCGATGACAGCGAGATAGGTGTTGCCCATAAGGCGCGTATGCTCGATGTCATAGCCTTCTGCTAATTGCTCACAACGCGACAGAATTTGATTAATCCCTTGAACAAAGTTGCCACTGGGATGATTGATCCAGAGTTGCATGAGTGGCCCGAGATCAATCCACAGGGCCACGCCCGGACCTGATTGCTCAATGGGGGGATGGCCTTTGCGAATGATCTGTTTGGCAATGGTCTTGGGAAACAAACTGAGAAGTAATTGCCGCATTTGTTGACGACGCTTTTGCCGATCGACTCCGCCTGTCTTTTCTTCGGTAATATCGGTAATCGATCCTTCGTAGCACAGCAGTTCGCCGCTAGTCCCACGAATCGTCCGTACCGTCTCTGAAACCCACACAGCTTCTCCATTCCGCCGCCGGACTTGGGATTCGAAGCCTTCTACCCGATCGCGTTCTTTGAGTTGATAGAGAAACTCCGATCGGCGTCCGGGTTCAACATAAAGCTTGGCAATGTTTTCTACTTCTCGATTCAGTTGAGCCACATTTTCATAGCCCAGGATGTTGCAGAGCGTTTGATTGGCAGACAGAAAATGACCATCAGACGTACTGCGAAATAGGCCCTCGGTGGCATTGTGAAACAGATTTTGATAGCGTTCTTCGCTGGCTTGACGGTCTTTGATTTCCTGTTCTAGACGAATGTTTTGGTCTTCTAGGCGGCGTTGGAGATTCCAAATGCGCAGTTGGTGCTCGATGCGAGCGAGGACTTCTTCGATTTGAAAAGGCTTAGTAATATAGTCTACGCCGCCGACGCTGAAGGCCTTGACTTTATCGATCGCCGCATCCAAAGCACTGATAAAAATAATCGGAATATCCCGCGTCTGAATGTCATCCTTCATGCGCCGACAGACTTCATAGCCATCCATTCCCGGCATCGTTACATCTAATAGAATCAAATCTGGACGAATGGCCTGAGCACGACTTAAAGCCAGTGGGCCGTTGATGGCATTACGAACCGCAAAACCTTGTTGAGTCAAAGCTGAAGAGAGGAGGCGGAGATTTTCGGGAGTGTCGTCGATAATCAAAATTGTGCTGGTGGTGGCAATATCGGGGATGGAAAATCCGAGGAGTTGAAAGATATTTTGTTCGGTTTTCTGAAGATCTTGACGATATTTTGCGCCTTGGTGACCGAGCTTTTGATGTTCGATGACCAATGTTTCGAGCTGCTCGACGAATTGTTTGGGTTCAGTCCCGATGCTGCTATTGCTTTGGGCAAGAACTTGAGAGGCAGATAAGGTGCTGCGAGACTTTTCATCAGGGTACTGCTCGTCAGAAACATGACCCATGAGCCGATCGTAGTTTTGGCGCAGCAGCTTGCGCAGATGATAAGAAATCGCTGGAGAGAGCTGC
>JANMIS010000900.1:0-9075 GCA_031375925.1 Synechococcales cyanobacterium OTE_70_concoct_197_sub | reverse complement strand
TGCTGCGAACCTTGGTGGCGAGGGGAGGGAGAATGCCGAAGTTGGGAGGCATGGGTTGAAAATGCTTGGGTTCGGCGGAACTGATGAATTCAAACAGCGCGCCCATCATGGTGGTGATCGGTAGGGCGATCGGGTCTTTACCTAGAACTAATCTCGCAGCATTGGTTCCGGCGAGCCAGCCTCCAGCAGAAGCTGCTGTGTAGCCTTCGGTCCCGCTGATTTGGCCTGCGGTGAGGAGCGTGGGACGGGACTTGAATTGTAGGGTTGAGGAGAGAAGTTCGGGGGAGTTGATGAAGGTGTTGCGGTGCATAACGCCCATGCGAACAAATTCGGCGTTTTCGAGTCCGGGAATCATTTGGAAAATGCGCTTTTGTTCGCCCCATTTGAGATTGGTTTGAAATCCGACCATGTTCCAGAGCTGCCCCGCGCGGTCTTCTTGGCGCAGTTGGACAACGGCATAAGGGCGCTTATCTTTGTTGAGTTTAAAATCGCCGTTACGGGGGTCGAAGATCCCGACGGGCTTTAGCGGGCCGTAGCGCATGGTGTCTTCGCCGCGTTTGCCCATTTCTTCGATCGGCAAACAAGCTTCAAAAAATTTCGCCGTTTCCCGTTCAAAGTCCTTCAGTTCAGCTTGCTCTGCGGCACATAACGCCGTCCAGAATGCCAAATACTGCTCCTTATTCATCGGGCAATTGAGATAAGCTGCTTCCCCACGATCGTATCTTGATGCCAGAAATGCAATGTCGTAATTAATGGATTCGCCCACGATAATGGGACTGGCCGCATCAAAAAAGCTCATATAGTCCAACCCCGTGAACTGCCGCAAATCCTGGGCGAGTGCATCAGTGGTCAATGGGCCTGTCGTTAAAACCACCACCCCGTCGCGAGGGATCTCGTTCACTTCATTGCGGCGTAGTTCAATCAATGGGTGATTGGCAAGAGTTGCGGTCAGGTCATCGCCGAAGACACCCCGATCGACGGCCAATGCTCCGCCCGCAGGCACTTTATGTTCGTCGGCTTTTTGGATGACGATCGAGCCGAGACGACGCAGTTCCTCATGGACAAGACCCGAGGCGCGATCGGGCGACATGGCTCCGAAAGAATTGCTACAGACGAGTTCGGCGAGGTGTTCGCTATGGTGAGCGGGGCTTTTGACGAGGGGGCGCATCTCATGCAAAATCACCGGGACTCCGGCTTGGGCAATCTGCCAAGCGGCTTCGGTTCCGGCGAGTCCACCGCCAATGACGTGAATGGGTTGGTGCTGCATGAGAGTGGGACAGTTCTAAATGGGCGAAGTTTCACCATAGCATCCTCCTCCCATGCTCTGGCAAATCGTACACAAGATATACTGAATTGAGATTGACTTGAATTTTGACCTGAATTGATCCAGGAGCCAGCATGTATCAAATTCAATCCCCTAGGCCGCCTGCGGAAACGTTACCGACGATGTATGACTTGCCGAGCGAAGATCCGGAGGAGTCTGGTTTGCCTGACCAATTTCATGAATTGCAGCCGAATCTATTAAGTGAAACCTGTCGGCCCTCGATCGATTTAATGTCGGACCTTGTTATGGGTATTGATCTAAATCTTTACTACGATGTACGCCATACAAAATGGTACAAGCGTCCTGATTGGTTTGTTGTGCCAGGGGTGCAGCCTGCATCGCAGCAGGAAGATCTGCGGTTGAGCTACGTGACGTGGCAGGAGGGCGTGAATCCGCTTTTGGTGGTGGAATTATTGTCGCCAGGGACGGAGGGCGAAGATTTGGGGCGGAATGTGCGGGAAATCGGCAAGCCCCCAACGAAGTGGGAGGTCTATGAACGTATTTTACGAGTGCCGTTTTATGTCGTGTATGACAGATATGAAAATCATCTCCGAGTGTTCAAGTTAGAGGGCTTACGGTATCAGGAAATAATACTTGACCCAATGAATCCACGCTTCTGGGTCGAGGGGCTAGATCTAGGTCTGGGCCTTTGGCAAGGTGAATTTAAGGGCGTTGAAGGCAAATGGTTGCGCTGGTACAATGCCCAAGACCAATGGATTTCTACTGCGATCGAACAGTCTGATCTGGAACGATCGGCCCGAGAAGCTGCGGAGGCTCAAGCTGAAGCAGATCGAGCAGCCCGAGAACTTGCTGAAACGCAGGCTGAAGCAGATCGATCGGCCCGAGGAGCGGTTGAAGCGAAGCTCACATCGGCCATTCCTCAACTGCTCAGTTTGGGCCTCACCTCAGAGCAAATTGCGACTTCGCTGGGATTGACGATCGCACAGGTCAATGAAGCGATCGAATAACCGCGTGTTTTCCATTGAGGATTTTACGCGTGATGAGCTAAAGATGACCCAATGGATGAGCCAGCGCGAGATGGAGACTTTGGGACAATTAACCCAATCGCCTCCAAATGGACTAGCTCTATGAAAGTTCCAACTTCTCGATCGTTCCCAATCGCGCTCATACTCCTTCTCAGTCTCCAAGGTTGCAATCTCGTCACCCCTCAAAAACAGCGCGGTGGATCTACGATCAGCAGCGTCGGCTATCGAATCAGCGAAGGAGATGTCGCGATTTTTCCAGAAGATGGAACCTATGCTAAAACCCAGGCTATGGAAGCCTACGCCAAAGGCAACTATTCCCAAAGCCAGGATTTTTTTAAGCAATCGCTCCAACAACGTCCCAATGATCCGGAAGCTCTGATTTATAAAAACAATACGATCGCTGCTCTTAGCACCACGCCCAGCCTCAAAATTGGGGTGATTATTTCGGGTGCTGCCGATGGCAGTGGATCGCGCGAAGTTTTGCGTGGGGTGGCTCAAGCGCAACAGGAGTTAAATCTCGCAGGCGGTGTGAACGGGCAGCCTCTGAGTATTACGATCGGAACTGACAACAATGACGCAGAAATGGCACCCCAAGTGGTCAGTGCCTTTGTAGAACAGGAGAAGATCTTAGGGGTTGTGGGGCATTCAGCCAGTGGTGTCAGTTTGGCGGCAGTGAAGACTTATACCCAAGGTAATATGATCTAGCTCTACCCGGATTGGATTTCAGTGCCACGTTGGTGGAAGCTCAGCAAAAGGGGGCAGAGGCGATCGTATTGGCCAGTAATACCGATCGTCTCGATCGCGCCTTACAGATTGTCCGCCTCAACGAAAACCGTCTGCCGATTTTGGCTGGGGATGACGTCTATTCACCTAAAACGCTAGAAATGACCCGAGAGAAAGGCAACAATATGGTTCTAGCGGTGCCCTGGCATATCCAAGCCCCAACGGCTGAAAATTTTGCTAATCGATCGCGTAAACTTTGGGGTGGAGATGTCAATTGGCGCACCGCGACGGCTTATGATGCAACGCAAGCTTTGATTACCGCCTTACGTCAAACCCAAACCCGTGAAGGGGTCCAACAGGCATTACGAAGTCGTCAGTTCAATGCGCCTGGTGCCTCGCGGGACATTGTATTTCAAAGCTCGGGCGATCGGGATGTCCCGGTTCAGCTTGTGCAAATCACTAAGGGAAAGCGATCGGGCTTTGGCTATGATTTCAAACCGATCGATTTCAAACCGATCGAACCTAATTCCCCCGAATCGAAGACTGAGCGGAGTCGAAGTCCGGTGTTATGAAAAAAATGATTGGCCCTAATCCTCATCGCCCCAATCCTCGTCATCATCTTCCCACTCCACCTCCTGACGGTTTTCGTAGTATTGGAGCAAGTCAGCTTGGCTAATGGGGTTTTCGGTTGGATTTGAGAAAAAGGCTTTGACTCGGATGTAGCGGCGAAGTCCATCGGCTCCGGCATCTTCTTGGGTCGCTTCTTGAAAGTCTTGGGGAAACGTATGGGTAACTTCTAGCCAAGCATTAATAAGAATTTTGGCGATCTCGTCTGTGGGGGCTGTGTCGTAGAGATTTTCTAGGGTTTCCAGGATGTCAATCGTCTGGAGCAGTTCGGGGGTAATGTCGGGGTCGGTCATCCTGTAGCCTCCTGAAAATCGAATTTCCTGGATCCGCTCATTGCGAATCCAGGTCGCCAACCGTTAGAACGGAATTTGGCTCAGTTCAGGTTGCAGCTTTGCGGGCAAAGACTTCAGGTATCCCAGAAAGCTGAACAGCTCGGCTTCGGTCAGTTCTGCGCGGGTGCGTTTGTTATATTCCTGTTGGAGGTAGGCGCTGCCTTGCTTTTTGGTCCAACCAATCCGATCGATTTCCATGCCGATTTGGGCGATGGTGTCGGAGAGGTCGATGGCAGCGACGGGCGCAGTGAAGACTTTCGGAGTTTCGACGATCGGCTCTGCGACAGGTTCTTCAAAGGTATATTCATACACTTCTTCAGATTCGTAGCTGATTTCAAAGCTCTCTTCAGCTTCGGCGATCGGGGCTTGAGCTTCTGCAATCACTTCAGGTTTTGCAATCACTTCAGGCGCTACAACAGCTTCAACTTGTACAAGCATTTCAGGTTCCGCAACGATCGGCAACTCTACAACAGCTTCTGCAATCACTTCAGGTTCCGCGATCGGGCTAGCAACCTCTTCAACTGGGGCGGCAGCTTCGGCGATCGTCAATTCTAAAGCTGGGATTTCGCTAACAGGTTCAGCGGCCTGGGCCTTCGCTTTGCGCTTGGTGGCGGTTCGGGGCAGGGCTTTTTCTGTGGATTCAGCAGGGGGCTGCATCACGGGTGGAATCGTGAGTTCGGGCGAGATTTCCGGCATCATAGGCAGGGTTGCACTCAGGCTGCTACTGACGGCGCTATGCCCAACATTCAACCCTAGAGCTTCCAGTGCACGGCTGCGAGCGCGGTCTTCGGCGACTTCGACGGTGGTGGCGCTGGCGAGGGCAGTCACGATCGTCATTCCCTCAACTTGGACAGCCGCCCGTACAACAAATTGTTCAGAGTTAACTTGAACTAAATCTGCGGATAGACATCCGGTGGGGTACTGCGATCGAAGCTGCTGTAAGACGGGGTGACGGTTAGAACGGAAGGCATTCAGGCGTTGATCCACAACCGATCGCAAATCTTCGAGGCTGGAAGGCCCCGCTTCAGAAAACTCAGACGAGAAAGGAGCGGCGGTGGGAAGGTCGAGTGCAAGATTCATAGGACAGTGTTTTAGGGGATTACAGCGGTTGAGACTGAAGAACGGTTTAGAAAATTGGAGACTTAACGCTGAGGCTTTAGAGGACGGGAATGAGAACTTGATTTAGTTCAGAGTCTCGCAAAACTCTCTAAAAAGACGCTGGAGCGATCGTGGTAGGAACTCAACAACGCCAAGACCTCATCCACTCAAACCCAGTTATGCAAAGCGATCGGCACTACACTTAATTAGTACGGTTAATACAGTACAAATATAGTACAAAACTTATAGTACAAAACTTACTTTGCCAACGATAGGGAAGAGCAGAATAAATTGAAACTGATCCATAAGGTACAGGATCACTGGCATTTTGGAACAGGATTAGTTTAGAGAGTCTTTAGAGGGTCTATGGCATCAATAAGTTGTGGCGGCAAGACTGTCCTCCAAGTTACCAAGATTTTTGGGAACTATTGGTATGATAAATCTAGCGATTAAATTCTTGGAAACACGCGTATCTTTTGGCACACACAGGTTTTCTTTAATAAAATACTATATTGCATCGATTTTTACTTGTAGGAAAGTTCCTTTACTTCCGATGATGGAGTGTAGTTTGTAAAATGGTTTTTAGAAACACTGCGGTCAATAATAGACCAGAATCTATTCGAGTTAATTTCGATCGGCAACTCAAACGGGTCCAACGGGACGTTTTACGGATGGGTGCCCTCGTCGAGACCTCCTGCCAGCTTGCTCGTCAGGCCATGTTTGAGCGAGACTTAGAAGCTGCTGACCAGATTATCGTCCTCGATCGTGAGATTGACAGTCTCTATCGCCAAATTGAGATGGACTGCGTTAATTTAATCGCACTTCAGTCTCCGGTCGCGCAGGACCTGCGGTTGCTCAGTGCCTTAATGCAACTCGTGCGGGACATTGAGCGCATCGGCGACTACGCGAAGAACCTTGGGGAGGTTTCGGTGCGGCTGTTCCCCTACGAAGCTCAGCCTCAGATGCCTCAGATTCGGGTGATGTTCGATCGCTGCCGAGCTATGTTAGCGACTGGGCTAAAGTCACTTTCAGACTTGGACGTAGAAGCCGCTGAAGACATGCAATCTCTCGATGATGCGGTGGATGCTGACTATGAGAACCTGTACACCCTTCTGACTCAAAAAAACGAAGTTCAGGGACCCGTGGAACC
This sequence comes from Synechococcales cyanobacterium OTE_70_concoct_197_sub, assembly GCA_031375925.1. Classification (GTDB taxonomy): domain Bacteria; phylum Cyanobacteriota; class Cyanobacteriia; order Leptolyngbyales; family Leptolyngbyaceae; genus JAAFJU01. Next base: position 2,835 of record JANMIS010000900.1, on the reverse strand, counting down.
GATCGTCCTGATGGTCTTGGCGATTCGGCATATTGAACGGATGGCAGACCATTCCACCAATATTGGCAAGCGGGTCAGCTACATTGTGAGAGGCGTGCGGTGATGGGAAATCTCTGAGTTTTGCGTTGGTTTCTGCCTTATGGTGATTTAATGTTCAGTGGGCTGGGACTGATCGCACTTCAACTGCCCGACTCCCGCTGCTGAATATCACTCTAGGACAAGACGCTCCAATGGAATTTTCGATCGCTGAACTTCTGGTTAATCTCGATAATGAAAAGCTCGTTGCGCCTAAAACGTTAGAGCAGAAATTGGAATGTCAAGTCGAAGGTGATGTCCGAAAGCTTCAGGTTGCCCTAGATGCCTTAGAAAAAATTGGTCTCGTGGAAAAGGAGCGCGGCAAGTACCGTCGCCTCGCCGAAGACGGGATCGTAGAAGGAAAGCTGCGCTGCTCTAGTAAGGGCTTCTGCTTTGCCATTCAAGACATTGAAGAAGCGGAAGATATCTACATCCGGGAGAGCCATCTTAACAGCGCTTGGAACGGCGATCGGGTGATGGTGCGCGTGACCAAAGAGGGAACTCGTCGCCGATCGCCCGAGGGGGAAGTGCGCTTAATTCTAGAGCGATCGAATCCCTCGATACTAGCTCGGTTAAAAAAATTAGACGATGGCACCTTCCGAGCGGTGCCCCTAGACGATCGGCTGCTGTTTGAAGTCAGGCTCGAACCGACAGAATTTGATCTAGACTCCGCTTTGGAGCAACTGGTGCATGTCGAAGTGGTGCGCTATCCCCTTGGCAGCAATGGACCCAATGGTCGAGTGGTTAAGCTGTTGGGCACCGATGACGCGGCGGATGACATCGATATTGTCTGCTGCAAACATGACCTGACCCCGGTATTCCCCCCCCACGTTCAAGCCGCTGCCAACGCCCTCTCGACCAAAATTTCCAAGGTCGAAATCAAGCGTCGGATGGATCTGCGCAAGGTGACAACCCTGACCATTAAGGCCAATGCCGAAGACAGCGCGGATGACGCCATTACCCTTGAAGACCTGCCCAGCGGCAACTGGCGCTTAGGGATTCACATTGCCGATGTGGCCCACTACGTCCAGGCTAATACGCCCCTCGATCGGGCGGCGCAAAAGCGTGGCGTGTCGGTCTATTTGGGTGAAGTGGTGATCCCCATGCTGCCCGAAGCCATCACCGATGATCTTTGCTCTCTGCAAGTGGGCAAAGACCGATTTGCCGTGTCTGTATTAATTACGTTGACACCGGGCGGGCAGGTGGTGGAATACGAAATTCAACCCACGGTGATTTCGGTTAACTATGCCCTGAGCTATGCCGAGGCGAGTGCCCTGGTCAACCAAGAAGACTATCCCGGTCTCGAAGACTGTGGCCCGATCGCCGAAACCCTGGTGCAACTGGACGTTCTGAGCCATGCGATTAAAGATCAACGCCGATCGCGCGGGGCCTTTGAGCTTAATTTGCCTGAAAAAATCTACGCCCGCGCCGACGGAATCGAAACCCCTGAAGAGGCCGATCGCTACACCTTTAGCAAGTTTCACTACGACGACGAAGGCGCACTCGGAGCTGTTGTTGTTTCTGCGACTTTGCCGATGCATTCCATGATTGTCGAGTTTATGCTGCTGGCTAATCAAACCGTCGCAGAACATTTGCAAGCCTTGAAGATTCCTGCGGTCTACCGCGTTCACCCACAGCCTGACCTCGCGGCGGTCCAGGACTTGATCAAGCTATCCGCAGGCATGGGACTTGATCTACAACTGCTCAACGAAGAAGAAGTCACGTCCCAAGACTATCAAAGCTTCACCCAGAAGTTTGCTGAGTCCAGCGCAGAGCGGGTTCTCACCTATCTCTTGCTCTCGACTTTGAAACCTGCTTTCTATAGCACCACTCCAAAACCTCACTTTGGGTTGTCCCTTGATCAGGGCTACATTCACTTCACCTCTCCGGTGCGGCGCTATCCCGATTTGTTGATCCATCGGGCGCTCCATGCGGTCTTTGAGGAAGGGCGCGATCGTAAATCTGCTCGTTCCAAAGAAGGCATCGACATCCGCCACAACGGTTGCCACGGAGAAATCGGCTGGAACGTCCTCCCAGACAAGCTCCAGCAGGAACTCAGCAACTATTTCAACATGGTTGTCAATCACCTCAGCGAACGAGAAAAAGTGGCCCAAGATGCTGAAAACGATCTCGAAGGCTTGAAAAAAGCTGAACTCATGCGTGAACGCACGGGCGAGACTTTTCACGGCGTGATCACGGGGGTTCAGTCCTATGGGCTATTTGTAGAAATCGAAGAGCTGTTAGTGGAAGGCTTAGTGCATGTCAGCTCCCTCAAGGACGACTGGTACGAGTTCCGATCGCGTCAACAGATCCTCGTCGGACGCAAAAACCGAAATCAGTTCCGCCTGGGCGATCGAATTGAAGTCCAAGTCAAAAGCGTTGATTACTACCGTCAGCAAATCGACTTAATTGCGGTGAGCGGTGGCACTCAAGTTGCAGAAGATTACTTCAATACCCCAGATGAAGAAGAGTACGAAGAGCAGAATCAAGAATTTGACTCTGATGACGAGTAAAATCTAAAAAGTATCACTCTCTGGAGAGAATCAATGACTCGTCCGTTAATTTTGGGGGTTTCGGGGGCGTCAGGCTTGATTTATGCGGTGCGGGCACTAAAGCACTTGCTGCGGGCTGACTACGCGATCGAACTTGTGGCGTCCAAAGCGGCCTACATGGTGTGGTTTGAGGAAGAGGGGATTAAGATGCCGCTGGAGCCGATCCAGCAGGAACAGTTTTGGCGCGAAAAATGTGGGGTGTTGACAG
>JANMIS010000520.1:0-4019 GCA_031375925.1 Synechococcales cyanobacterium OTE_70_concoct_197_sub | reverse complement strand
CGAAGAAGACGATGATGAGGACGAAGACGACGACGACTGGGATGATGATGATGATTGGGATGATGATGACGACGATGATGAAGACGAAGAAGACGAAGATGATGAGGATTGATCCTCTGTCATCTGGCTCGACTCGCAGCTAAAAACGAAGCAAGCCTCGTTGTACTAACGAGGCTTTTTGCTTTCACACAGCTTTTTAGAGGAGCTTGATTTCCGTCGATGCCAAACGCAACTTGTTTTCTCATCGCGTATGCGTTGGTCCTCTGTCTAGAGTTAGGCCGCTGGGCAGGGCTGTCTCCAAAAGGCAAGTCGTGGTTGATGGCATTGCTCTTTGCGACGACTTCTCTTGGCTTGATGACACACTCACTTTACCTGTTGGATAGAGTCTTTCTATCTGCGGCGTCGAATCAGTCGTGGCGTCTGGTGTCCTCGTGGCATGAGTGGGGCATCCTAACTTCCTGGGGGGTTGCGGTTGCTTACGCTGTCTTGCTGTTCCGCCGACGAGAGAGCTGGATTGGGCTGTTTGTTCTACCTCTGCTTTTGATTCTCATCGGAGTCTCGATTGCGATACCGAGCGTCCCGCTCAATCAAGCTTCTTCCGCTAGTTTATGGCGAGTCGTCCATGGAGTCGCCATGACCTTGGGAACCATGTTTGTATCATTGGGGTTCGCGATGGCCATCATGTATTTGGTTCAGGAATCTCGGCTCAAGGCCAAGCGCGCATTGAAAAGTAGGCTTCGTCTGCCTTCGCTTGAATATTTGCAGAGAATCTGCAGCACCTGCCTTCTATGCAGTGCAGGATCGATCGGTTTTGGAGTTGTTTCTGGTGTAATTATGAATTTGGTTCAAGATGGTCAAGTCAATTGGTCAGACCGAGGCATTGTTTTTTCGGGCGGCTTATTTTTTTGGTTGGTTATCGCCTCAGGTATTCAATGGTACTTTGCCAAGCGTGGCCGCGGGCACTTCACCGCGTGGATGAACATATGGTCGTTTGTCATCGTCGGCATCGCGCTTTACTTAGTTGTTAGTGCACCCCATGGACGTCGTGACGCAAAAGATGCCGCAGAAAGCAAGGGACAGTCAGCATTGGTCAACGGGGGTGACCGGTGAAGTTCAAGATGATTGGCTGTAGCCATCACTCCATGCCCCTCGCCATTCGCGAGCGTTTGTCGTTTACGGACGACCAATGTGCAGCTGCGCTTACCGCCTTCCGCGGAAAGTTCCCGGATTGCGAATGTGTTCTGATCAATACATGCAATCGGGTCGAGTTGTATGTAGGTAGCGCGAATGAAATCGATTTGCCCACGACCCATGAGCTGATGGAGTTTGTAACAGGTTTTCACAACCAACCCATCCATGAATTTGAACCGCACTTCCTCAAGCTGGAAGCCAAACAGGCCATCGACCACTTGTTCTCTGTGGCCAGTAGCATCGATTCCATCGTTCTTGGGGAAACGCAGATCGCATCGCAAGTCCACGAAGCTTACGAGCGGGCCACTCACGGTGGTTTCACTGGTCCAACGATGCATGCTGCGTTTCAACATGCCAATCAAGTTGCGAAGCGCGTAACGAACGAAACCGAAATTCATCGGCGGCGCATCAGCGTCCCCAGTGTTGCGGTGAGCGAGATCGCCTCCGAATTCTTCGAGCGTTTTGACGACAAGCAGATTGTCGTGATCGGAAGCGGTGAAATGGGAGTCGAAACGTTGCAGTATCTAAAAGGGGCTGGCGCAAAAAAAATCACCATCGTCAATCGCTCCGCCGAAAAAGCGCAGGTTGTTGCGGAAAAGTTTACCGTACAAACCCAACCGTGGGAAAAGCTCGATTCGCTTTTAGCCGACGCGGATATGGTCGTGAGTACCACAGGTGCCGCTCAGCCGATTATGACTGAAAACCGATATCGGGCGATCGCGACGAATCGCATCAAGGGGACGCTGTTGATTCTCGATTTGGCTGTCCCCCGTGATTTCGAACCCGGCATTGGCCGAATGCCGGGCGTGTTTCTTTACTCCGTCGATGACCTCCAGGCTGTTTGTGATCGTAACCGATCGTTCCGGGAACAGCAGTTGCCCAAGGCCCAGAAAATTATTCGCGAGGAATCCGATCGACTGCTTGGAGACTGGGATCACCGTTCGTCAGGTGCAGTCATTCGCGCTTTGCGTGAACAAGCGGAACAGATGAAGCAAATGGAACTAGGCCGGCTATTAGCAAAACAGTCGATGGCAGGCACAACACACGAGATGCAGCAGGAAATCGAGGCTGCTTTTGAGCGATTGATCAACAAGATGCTGCACTCGCCCCTGCAATCGATTCGCGATGTCGCTCAAACCGAACAACGCGACACTTTGGTATCCGCTCTGAGAAAACTCTTCCAGATCCGATAACTCATTACGTTGAATGGGTATTGGCGATGCCCTGCGTTGAAGCGAACAAAACCGACTGGTTTGCGGCTATGCCTCCGCTAACTGTTTGTGCCAGCGATGCAATGCGTCCTTTGCGTCGTCGGGGTTCGCTTTCTCATCCGCCGAAAAAAAACGACTCTCAAGACTCGCAATATCCGATTGCAGTCGACCACGTTCTTCTGGATTCAGTTTGGATGCATAAAGCTTCGCAAATCGTTGCAGCGTAATGACCGCCGAAAACGGCGTAATCTCCTTCGGCAACCGTAGCCCTGCATCTTCGATTGACGTGGCGTTCACTCGCCTTCGATAAAAGTTCCAAACCAATGCAGGCAATAAAATGGCAGCAATGCCTCCTCCGATCCATAGCGTTAGCGGGGCCTTAACGCCGGGCTCGATCAGGAACGTAGCCGTATCAATTGTGACCAAATCCATATCCACGAAGCGCTCGGACCGAAGCGTGCCTTCCATGCCGTTAGCAAGCTGCGGCACATAAACTAGATTCTCGGGTGTGACCGAGTTCGGCTCAAATCGAAGTGTCCACTTGCGCGTGGTCGGTAGTCTGAACAAGCCATCGGCGTCGGCCGTCACATACGTATCTGATTCTGTCGGGGCGTTTGAGCTCATCATCATCAATCGATTGTTCGATTCAATTCCGACCACTCGAATGGTCTCGGATTCGAGCTTGTCCCTGTTGATGGAGTAACCTGGAATCGATCGGTCCAGATCGCTCAGCAATTGTTCTAGATTCGGAATAACTCCTCGACCGGTTGCCGAGACCTCAAACTTGATGCACTTGTCTTTTATCAACGTACTTTCACGCGTATCGATGACTTGAACCACTTCTAAGCCATGGACAGGTCGCACTGCGCCTCCTGATTTACTAGGGTTTGCATCAGTCATTTTTGTCGCATCGATTCCAACGACATTCGAATGCACGGGCAACACCACCATGCCAGAATCGTCCATGGTGTTGACATCCATCTGCAACAAAGGCAATCGATCGACGCTTGGATCATTGGCTTTCAGCACCATATAACACAGAGGCTTCTCCTCCCAACCGGCTTTGCCGTTTACCTGAATCGACTTCGACGGGTTCATCGAATCAAAGAACCCAATATGGACCAACTCCAATTCCTCACGGAATGCCTGTTCAATCGATTTCTGCAATCGATCGCGGAAATTGATAGGCTGGTATTTGCCACCGATGTAGCTATACACATTGTTTTGCAGGTACTGTCCGAAGCCACCTAGTTCACGACCGATGGCCGCGGTCGATCTGAGTGAGAGCAGAACACCAAATTCATTCGTGCCAACTTGGTCGGATCCATCGACTGCAAGATGCAAATGGATTTCATTCTTGAGCAAGTCGTCGTACAAATCGAGCGTTTGTCTGAGAAGAGCACCAGCGGGGTGATCGCCAACGATCTCTGCAGCTCGTCGCACGACACCTGGTTTGACTTCGGGAGTCAGGCTAGGCAGTTTGTCGATGATACGTCGCGCGAACTCGCCTAAGTGGGATGCCGACATTTCCGGTGGCATTTCTAACATTTGCTTTCGGATCAATTTGATCTGTTCGGAGTTTTCAGATCCCTCCGTCATCAGGTCGTTTGCGGTCAG
>JANMIS010000516.1:0-5872 GCA_031375925.1 Synechococcales cyanobacterium OTE_70_concoct_197_sub | reverse complement strand
GGTGTGATTTTATTACCATTAATTAGTGATATCGCAGGCTACGTCACCGTTATTCGACTTGCCCGTCGTAACAAAATGGACTTGGTGATGGCCACAATTTCGGGTGACAGTTTATTAATTGCGCTCTTTGTTGCGCCTGTACTGGTATTTATTGGACAGGCGATCGGTCAGCCGATCGACCTTAATTTTAATCTTTTTCAAGTCATTGCTGTCGCGATCGCTGTCGCGGTCACCAACCTGATCTGTTTTGGAGGCCGATCGAACTGGCTAGACGGAACCCTCCTTTTGGCGACCTACTTGGTGCTGGGTGTCGCTTTTTACTACCACCCAGAATCGTTTTAGACGGCTACTTGGGATAAATCACAGTTTAATCAGAAAATTTACGGAGAAGCGATCGAAGTTTATGAGTCCTTTAATGTCTTGTGAGTAACATCGAGAAAATCGCTTAACGGCTTAAGTTTCTCAACTCTATGCTCAGATCTCCTGAATTTCCCCTCCGTACTACGCCAGTTCCTTTAGACCAGCGGCATTCTGGGTTCTCCGAGGTGGACTCGCCTATTTCACACCAAGGTTCCTCGACGAGCTTTCCTACCGTGTCGGTGGTGATTCCCACTTACAATGCGTTGAAGTTTTTGCCTCAGACGATCGCCTCGGTCATGGCCCAGACCTTTCAGGATTTTGAATTGCTGCTGGTTGATGATGGCAGCTCTGATGGCACGGCAGATTGGGTTGAGCAATATAATCAACACATCAATCCTCATTCCCAAGGCCACAAAATCCGGTTTTTTCAACAGCACCGAGGCGGTGTCTCCACCGCTCGAAATGTGGGAATTCAGAATGCCCAAGGCGAGTTTGTAGCTTTTCTGGATGCTGACGATCTCTGGGTTCCGACGAAACTAGAGCAGCAGGTGAAGTATCTCAATCAACATCCTCGCGTGGGTCTTGTCCATGGGGCGATCGCGTTAATGGATGAAGCTGGAGCGCTTACAGGCCGAATCCTTTCATCAAAGCCTGCGGACTCTTCCCTTCCCCGCCTTCTCACCCAGAACGCGGTTGCTTGTCAGACGGTGATGGTCCGCCGCAGTTGCTTTGAACAGACGGGTGGGTTTGATGCACAGGCGGATACCGTGGAAGACTGGGATTTGTGGATGCGGGTGGCGCGATTTTATCCGATTGCCTCTCTACCCAATGTTCTAGCTCATTATCGTCAGGTGGAAAGCAGTTTATCGCGTTCCCATGAACGTATGGTGCCAGCCTACCACTACGTTATTGAAAAGAATTACGAGTTTTGCCAAGACGAATTGACGAGATTAGGCGTAAACGATCGCAGGCTCAAAGCCACAAGCTACGCCTCCGCTTACCGATGTCTGGCATGGAAAGCCCTTCAGTGTAAATTCCCCGATACCCGACAAGCCTATCGTTACCTCGTTCGTGCGCTTCAATACCGACCTGATTTAGTGGTTACGGTCGAGTACTGGCGGTTATTGGCGGCGATCGTCCTCAAAGTCGTCTTGCCTGCGAATGGTTATCAGGCTTTGAAAGGCCAGCTTTATAAGGTGCGATCGAAATTTGGCAAGGCCTAGCATCCAAAGTTTTGCGACCAAAACTCACGATCGGTTCAGACATTCCGTTATTCTGAGACGGAAAAGTGATGCAGGAGCCAAAGGGTTTGAGTATTATGAGCGAACAAGATTTACTGAAAAAACAAGTCGGTTACGCTGCTGCCGATCGTGTTAAGTCTGGCATGGTCGTCGGTCTCGGAACGGGTTCGACCACGGCTTTTGCCATTCAAGCGATCGGCGAACGCCTCCAGTCGGGTGACCTAAAAGATATCAAAGGTATTCCCACGTCCTTCCAGGCGATCGTCCTCGCCCGCAAATACGGAATTCCCCTCGTCGGCCTTGATGAAGTGGACCACATCGACATTGCGATCGACGGAGCTGACGAAGTAGATCCCAATAAAAACTTAATTAAAGGCGGTGGCGCAGCCCACACCCAAGAGAAAATTGTCGATTCCCTCGCCGAGCAATTCATCGTCGTCGTCGATGGCTCCAAACTGGTCGATCGTCTCGGATCCACTTTCCTCCTTCCCGTCGAAGTCCTCCCTATGGCCGTTGCCCCGGTGAGCCGTGCGATCGTCGCGCTCGGTGGCAAACCTGAGCTTCGTATGGGCATCCGGAAAGCAGGTCCTGTGGTTACAGATCAAGGAAACCTCGTCATTGATGTCAAATTCGACAGCATTCCCGACCCAGTGGAACTGGAAAAAACGCTGAACAATATTCCTGGTGTCCTGGAAAATGGCTTGTTCGTTAACGTCGTCAATCTAGTTTTGGTCGGTGAAATCCAAGACGGTAAAGCGATCGTCCGTGAGATCTAGAAAATATTGGAAGGATTTTCCGATATTGGCGAAAGTCCCAATCTCTCCAAATCACCCTTCCAAAGGTGATTTGGAGGTCATTACGCCTCTACTACATCGGCGGAGTCTTTAAGACCCGCCATGCAATGATCACAATGACCACGCTACCGATCGCGATCGCCAGCCAATCCTGCCAGCTTTCCGGAGCCATCTCATACATCAGAATCCCTCACATGCGCCTCAGATGTTAACCCCAGCCGTTAACCCCATTCATTAATCTCAGTCATTCGCAAAGACATATTTGTATAAGTCCTTAGGATCCGGCTCAGGACTGGATATGCCAAACTCAACGGCATCCTCAACCAGAAGTTGAATCTTCTTGTCAATGCCCTTAAGCTGCTCAGCCGTAGCCATGCCGCTCTCTGTCAGGGTTGCCGTCAACTGCTTGATGGGGTCACGGGGGAACCATTGGTCCTTTTCCTCGCGCGATCGTAGCTCGTCAGGGTCCGCCAATGAATGTCCTCGGAAGCGATAGGTCAACGCCTCAATTAACGTCGGGCCTTCCCCAGCGCGGGCACGTTCGACTGCTTCCTGGGCAATTCGCCGCACCGCCAACACATCCATTCCATCCACTTCATAACCGGGCATCCCGAAGACCGCAGCCTTTTTATAAACTTCTGGCTGAGAGGTGGCGCGCTCGTGGGCCATGCCGATCGCCCAACGGTTGTTTTCCACCACAAAAATAATGGGCAACTTCCAAAGCTGCGCCATATTCAAGCATTCAAAAAACTGACCATTGTTCGACGTGCCATCGCCAAAGAAACAAGCTGTCACTTGGTCTGCCGCTGGGTCGCCCATCACCTTGCGACGATACATCGTCTGAAATGCCGCCCCCAAAGCCACCGGAATCCCTTCACCAATGAACGCAAAACCGCCCAGCAAACCATGCTCCTTTGAGAACAAATGCATTGAGCCACCCCGGCCCTTACTGCATCCCGTCACTTTTCCAAATAGCTCAGCCATCACTTCCCGAGCCGGAACGCCGCAGCTTAGGGCATGGACATGATCGCGGTACGTACTACAGACATAATCCGTACTCTGGCGCATCGCCCGAATCACCCCCGTGGAGACCGCTTCTTGACCATTGTAGAGATGGACAAATCCAAACATTTTGCCGCGATAGTACATCTCGGCGCACTTATCTTCAAACGTCCGCCCCAGAACCATATCCTCATACAGCATCAGCCCTTCATCTTGGGTGATCTTGGCCGGAGGAACCAATTGAGCAGGATATACGCGATCGTAAGCCATGGTGAAGTCCTAACGCTACGCTTAAACAATCCGAAACTGAAACCACCGGATTACAAGAATCCAGCGCCTCAGCACGCAGTCATATACAGTATCTTAAAACCCTGCCCCACGTCACCCCAGAATGAACAACCTGATTTAAAAAATATCGACCAATAAATTTTATGATGGTTTTTACGGTCATTATTTTCAGGGTCATTAAGAGATGCTGGGTCAGAGGCGCTCGATTTGGCTGAGAGCATGTATGATGTCTCTAAATTTTGAAAGCTCTCAATCTAAACGATCGATTTTTAACAGATCACAGAAATGCCTTCTTTACTACTCGACTCGACTCGACCATAGTTAGGCACTTGTTAGGCAATTACTGGGGAAATAGACTGTGCGTATACCGCTCGATTATTACCGGATTTTGGGATTACCGATTCAGGCTCCTACTGAGCAACTGAAGCAAGCTTACGACGATCGGACGCACCAGATGCCCCGACGCGAGTATTCCGAGAATGCGATCGCAGCAAGGCGTGCACTTTTAGATGAAGCCTACGAAATTTTGGTAAGCCCTGACAAACGAGCTGAATACGATCAACGATTTTTAGCTACCACCAGCTTCGACAGCGACCTGGCCCTAGGGGAACCCGCTCGTATCGATACCGAACCCACACCTCACATCGAAATCGCTGATCACCATCTTGTCGGCGCACTGTTGATTTTGCAGGAGCTGGGAGAATATGAGCTGGTTCTCAAAGTTGGGCGACCTTACCTCAGCAGTGGTCGCCTCGGCAGCGGAGCCAGCAGCCTGAAAAATGGTCAATTTGGAGATCCTAATGTGGCCCTCGCGGACACCGTTTTGACGATCGCCCTCGCTTGCCTAGACCTAGGCCGAGAGCATTGGCAGCAGGGGCAGCATGAGACCGCTGCTGAAGCTTTGGAAACGGGAGAAGAGCTTCTAGTCCGAGAAGGTTTGTTTGCCGGGATTCGGGGCGAGATTCAGTCGGATTTGCTGCGACTGCGGCCCTACCGCGTGCTTGAGCTGCTAGCCCTTCCTGATCAGCAATATCCCGGCGATCGAAAAAAAGGACTCAGTTTGCTTCAAGACATGCTGCGAGAACGGGACGGCATTGACGGCACAGGCGATGATCAGTCTGGCCTCAGCATGGACGACTTCCTGCGGTTTGTGCAGCAGTTACGGGGGTACTTGAGTGCCGAGGAGCAACAGGTGCTGTTTGAAGAAGAAGCCCGTCGTCCCTCTGCGGTCGCTACTTACCTCGCCATCTATGCTCTGATTGCCCGAGGCTTTGCTGAGCACCAGCCTGCCTTGATCCGCCGAGCTAAGCATCTACTCGCCAAGCTCAGCGCCCGTCAAGATGTGCATCTAGAGCAGTCCGTCTGTGCCCTTCTCTTGGGCCAAACCGAAGAAGCCAACCGACTCCTCGAACTTAGTCAAGAATACGAACCGATCGCCTTCATCCGTGAACATTCCCAGGGGTCTCCCGACTGGCTCCCCGGGCTGTGTCTCTATGCCGAGCGTTGGCTGGGTGGAGAGGTGTTTCCCCATTTTCGCGATTTGTCTCAGCGGCATGTGGCCCTGAAGGACTATTTCGCCGATGAACAGGTGCAACTTTATCTTGAAGAACTCCCCTCCGACAGTCTAGATAGCAGCACCCGACTGTCCAACGTTTCAGCCGTGATTCCGAACCGCGAAGATGACGTTTGGGCTGATGCGCCCGTCTCCTATAGCAGCGCCCCCAGTGCAATGCCCTCCAGTACAATCTATAGCCGTCGCTCAGAATCTGCCCTGACCGTCAACGAAGAACCTGCAAACCTACGATCGTCCCCCCTGGCGCTCCAACCTGAAATCACCTCAGAACCGCCTGCGAAGGAACGGAGAAAAGCACCCATCAAAGAACGGCATCGCGGCAAAAACGTTGGCGAAGCCTCCCGTGTGAATCGTCATAGAAACGATCGAGAAGCCGCCTTAGCCGCAGGAGCGATCGGAGCCGTGGGAGCCGTCGGGGTCGCAGGCGCAACCGCCCTACATCGATCTCCCGGAGCCGAATCTGACAATCGCCCTCGCCCCAAACGCCCCCCTGCTCGTCGTCCCGGACAACGCAACAAGCTTCCTCTTTGGTTCCCTTGGGCTTTAGGCTTTGTGGGCGTTATGGCCATGGGCTTTGGGATTACGCGCCTGATGCGCAGCAAGCCTCCCGAAAT
>JANMIS010000498.1:0-2811 GCA_031375925.1 Synechococcales cyanobacterium OTE_70_concoct_197_sub | reverse complement strand
TCTGTTTTTGCGACGCTGGCGCTGGCCTGGTGGGGCGATCGGTTTCTGTCTCGCGAAGACCGTGGACAGCACCCCTTCGTTTTGTTTGGGCTGGGGTTGGCGATCGTGGGATTTGTGTGGTGGCTACCTATATTTTTGGGGTTGCCGTTAGATTCGCAAGGCTACCAGATGCGGATGTGGTTTCCGACTTGGGTTGAAGGAGGGAGTGCCCTCAACCGAAAATGATGACCAACATCTAGAGATTTAAACCCGATGGAAGACCGCTCGATAAACGGGTTCCCCAGCTTCTAAAACTCCCACTTCACGTTCTGTGGGAATGGGCATGATGTTTTCTTGAGACCATTCCGGATTTTGAATCTTAAACAAGGGATTTTCCTGAAACCGATCGCGCATTTCTTCTGCCACGTCTAAAATGTCAGATTGGATAAAGACGATCGCGCCACAAGGCAAGAAATCCGCCAAGTCTTGCACTAATTCCGCCTGTACAACTCGACGTTTTTTATGTCGCTGCTTGAACCAAGGGTCTGGAAATTGAATCGTTACAAATTGCAACGCTCCAGAAGGTAAGGATTTTAAAATAGGCTGAAGAGAATTGTTCGCATTGCAATACAGATAGTGCAAGTTGGATAACGCTTGCTGATCTCGCCATTCGTTGGCTTGAATGACGAGGGGTTCACGAATTTCGAGTCCGAGAAAATTCCATGTGGGTTTCATCTGCGCCATTTGCATTGCAAATCTTCCCCGTGCGCATCCTATATCTAAGTGCATAGGTTGGACTGGGTTTGTATAGATCTGTTGCCAATCCGGTGCGGTTGCGGGGGTTTGATACTTCAACGAGAGAGGATTGACATGTTCACGGACACGGGCGATCGACATAGGAAATTCTGGGGTTTTTACGGGGTTTGTAACTACAACAAAAGGGTACAACAAGAATCTATCCGATAGGATGTTATGGGCGACGTAAGACCTTGGAAATAGCATCGCTACCTCTTTTGCGGGGAAACACGGAGTAAACATACCCCTTGAGAGCGTTGTCACTCGGTAAGCGTACCGCCTAACGTGGAGGAACACTTGAATCAAGTCAGTATTTAGATCAGACTGGAGATTCAGTGGTTCGAAATCCAGGGCATTACCAATCATTTATTCCTATGCTACGACCTTTGCAACTCAGTTTCTGCCGTAATTTTTGCCTTCGCAATGCCCGAAATGATGATGAAGCAACCCAATTTCCGCTTTGCCGTTTTAAGTGACCTCCATGTGGCTCTCCCTGAAACCATCTGGCAAAACCCTGCACGAGTACACCTAGTCGAAGTGGGCATTCCTGCCCTAGAAGTTGCACTCGATCGAATTAGCCATGAAGAGATTGATTTTCTTTTGGTTCCAGGTGATTTGACCCAGCATGGTGAAGCGGCGAATCATGCTTGGATTGCAGAACGGTTTGCTCAGCTACCTTATCCAGTGTATGTAATTCCCGGAAATCATGATATTCCCGTGCTAGAAGCGAATGAGCAATCGATCGCAGCAGATGCCTTTCCTCACTTTTATCGCATGTTTGGCTATGAGGATCCGAGTCGTCCCTATTACACTCAGGAAATTTTGCCCGGTGTTCGGCTGATTGGGTTAAATTCCAATACTTTTGATGTGAATGGCAAGCAAATCGGTCGGATGGATGAGCCTCAGCTTGAATGGCTCCGCCAGACTTTGGCTAAGTCTCAGCAGGCAGGGGATGAACTGGTGATGGTGATGATTCATCATAATGTTCTAGAGCATCTGCCCAACCAATCGACTCAAGGAATGGGCCAGCGTTACATGCTGGAAAATGCCGATGAGTTGCTGTCGATTTTGCGGGCTTACCACGTCAACATGGTATTTACGGGTCACCTGCATATTCAAGATGTGGCCTACAAAGACGGTATCTATGACATTACAACGGGTTCGCTGATCAGCTATCCCCATCCTTATCGCGTGTTCCAGTTCCAAACCGATCGTCACAACCGGCGCTGGCTTCAAATGGAGTCGCACCATGTGGAGTCGATTCCTGGCTGGGATAACCTACCGGAACAGACCCGTGAACTCATGGGCGATCGAGGTCAGTCCTACATGATGCAACTGTTGATGCAAGCGCCGTTGTGTCTTCCTGAAGAAGAAGCGAAGAAGCTAGTGCCCAGTCTGCGCTACTTCTGGACGGCGGTTTCTGAAGGCGATGCGGTATTCAATTTCTCTGAGTTTCCGATCGCAGCTAGAGACTACTTCGAATCTTTTGGGACGACGAGTGCGATCGATAACCGCGCCTTATTGCCGATGGGTGAAGGACGATCGCGCCGTCGCCAACGTCTAGCGAGTGCAGCTAGGTAGCCTCAGCCATAATTCAAACCATTGAAAACCGGCTCCCAGATTAGTTTCTAGGAGCCGGTTTTGATTTAACCTAACCTCGTTACAAGAACTTAGTCTAGGTCAGCCATGGAGAGAGTTGCTTCTGTACTGCGATCGATACCCTTCTCAAAGCCCGCCACAGCCGCGCGTGCGCGACCTGCGTGCCAGAGGTGACCAACCAAGAAGAAGAAGCCCAACACGAAGTGAGAACAAGCCAACCATGCGCGCGGAGACACATAGTTGAACGAGTTAATTTCGGTTGCCACACCACCCACAGAGTTCAACGAACCCAAAGGTGCATGGGTCATGTACTCAGCCGCACGACGAGCCTGCCAAGGTTGAATGTCATTCTTGATTTTGTCAAGATCTAGACCATTCGGACCGCGCAGAGGCTCAAGCCAAGGACCACGGAAGTCCCAGAATCGCATGGTTTCACCA
>JANMIS010000418.1:0-1572 GCA_031375925.1 Synechococcales cyanobacterium OTE_70_concoct_197_sub | reverse complement strand
GCCCACCAACGATGTCGGCTGGGTCCCCATTATGCTGCCACAACCTGCCGAGACTCCGAGACATTCTCTTCTGAGCCAAGTTCTTTTTGATTGTCGAAAAATCCTCGAACCGAAGAAACAACATAGTCGATCTCCTCCGATCTCAACTCCGGAAACATCGGCAGCGAAAGGATGCGAGAAGCTAATCTTTCTGCGACAGGAAACGCACCGCGTTGGTAACCCAGGTCGACATACGCGGGCTGCAAATGGATTGGAACTGGATAGTGAATACCTGTTTGCACCCCCGCGGTTCCAAGATGCTTAAGCAATGCATCTCGATGTTCGGTCTCGATTATAAAAAGATGATAAACGTGGCTTGTGCCTTCGGGGCATAACGCGGGTAATCGCACATCCCCAACCCCCTGCAACATTTGTCGATATTGATCGGCATGCTTGCAACGGGCCATATTCCAACCATCCAATCGAGGTAGCTTGACGTTTAATACCGCCGCCTGCAGAGTGTCCAACCTAGAATTGCAGCCAAGCTCGATATGGTCATACTTGGTCCGTTGACCGTAGTGACGGAGACTGCGTATTTTGTCTGCAACGGCTGGGTCATTCGTTGTGACCATTCCCCCATCACCAAATGCGCCAAGATTTTTGCCAGGATAGAAACTAAAGCAACCTGTCTTTCCCCATGCACCGCACTTTCTCCCTTGAATCGCCGCGCCATGTGCCTGGCATGCATCCTCGATTACGGAAAGGTCGTAACGATCCGCCAATTGCATAATGGACTCCATTTGTGCCGGGTGCCCCGACAGATGGACGGGCAATATGGCTCGTGTTCGCGTCGTCACCGCTGCCGCCAACTTAGTCGGATCAAGGTTATAGGACTGAGGCTCACAATCCACCAAAATCGGACGAGCACCAACCGCCGTGACCGCCAACGCGGTCGCGATGAAGGTATTTGCGGGTAAGATCACTTCATCATCCGTTTTGATACCAAGTGCGAGCAGAGATAACCGTAAGGCATCTAAACCTGTGGCTACGCCAATCGCAAAATCGACACCAATCCATCGGGCAAACGCTTGTTCGAATCGTTCCGTTTCAGAACCCAGGATGAAATCGGCACGCTCGCAAACTCTCCACATCGCCACTTGGAATTCGTCTTGAAGCGGACGAATTTGCCGCTGCAAGTCGACAAAAGGGACTTTACGATATTCGTGGGACGAACTTGTACTATTTTTCGTCGACATAGATGCCTTAGTTTCAATCATGAATCAATTTCAGCTAGTTGGATTGGCATACCTGCACGCGCGAGTGAAAGACTAACGGCTTCAATGGTTCGCACTACACCTCTTGAAAACCAACCATCCGATCTGCGCAAAGAAGGGTCGCGAAGGGAGTCGATGAAGTACTGGGATTGCACGCGTAAGGGTTCGGTTGCCTCGATTTTTGGAAGTCTCACATCCCCATCCCAAGTTGCGACACGCAGAAACTCCCCATAGCTGGTATCGGTGGATGCAACGTTGGCACCACGATCATAGATTGCCACGGGCGTTTGTGTTGAAAGGTCGTCCCACGTCACCATGC
>JANMIS010000412.1:0-3022 GCA_031375925.1 Synechococcales cyanobacterium OTE_70_concoct_197_sub | reverse complement strand
CGTTGGTTGAATTTCGAGTGGGCGGCGATCGGCGGCTAGCCGTGATTGATAAGCCAGAGGGCAAAAAGAATTTTATTGCGATCGACGAACGGGGTCATGCCCATTCTCTACATCCTCGCCAAATCGACTACCAAGTCCCCGGACAAGATTTCAAATCCACCGGAATTCCCGGATTTCTTGAGCGCATTCAGGACTACCTCGACCCCTCCAGCCTCGAAATCGCCTGGGAACTCGTGACCGAAGAAGGTGGCGGCACCGTCCCAAAAGAGTTAGCGCAGCTTCTATTTTCTTCCACAGATGCCGAACCCTGCTATGCGGCCCACGTTTTACTGTCCGACGATCGGCTCTACTTTAAGCAGAAGGGCGATCGATACGAAGCCCGCTCCAGTACCCAGGTGAACGAGCTAAAGCATCAAGCTCAAATGGAACAACAGCGTCAACAGGATTGGCAAAATTTCCTCGAACGCCTCAAAGCCCACGTCGAACAACGACGCGAAGACCCAACCACACCAGTTCCAGCTTGGCAAAGCTCGGAACGCCTTCGAATTGAGGCCCTTGAACGATTTGCCACCTTCGGCGATGAATCCTCTTCAAAACTCAACGCCCTAGAGACCCTGAGTGCGATCGGTGCCCCCGAAAGCCCCCAAGGCGCGCTACAGTTATTGGTGGATTTGGGGGTATGGAGTCCCCATGAGAACCTCTTCCTTCGCCGCAGCTACATGCCTGTTCAATTCACCTCAACGGTCACTGACTTGGCCCATGATTACCTGGCTTCCGCCCCTGAAGATCGCGATCCCGATCGTCTCGACCTGACCCACCTCAAGGTCTACACAATCGATGACGAGAGCACCCTCGAAGTAGATGACGGACTCAGCATCGAAGTCATGCCCGATGGCCGCGAAAAAATTTGGGTTCACATTGCCGACCCCACGCGCTGGATGACCCCCGGCGATCTGCTCGACCTCGAAGCGCGAAAACGCTGCACCACGATTTATCTCCCGACGGGGATGGTCTCCATGCTGCCGATCGAGCTAGCATCCGGTCCTATGAGCCTGAATGCGGGGGAAGTTTGCTGTGCTTTGAGCTTTGGGGTGTTGCTGGCTGACGATGGCAGCATTGAAGATTACAGCATCCACCCAAGCCATATCAAAATCACCTACCGTCTCACCTACGAAGACGTAGAAGAAATGCTGCAACTGGGCTTGCAAACTGAGTCTGCCCTAGAATCCTTGGCCAAGTGGGCTAGACTTCGCAAATCATGGCGACAATCCCAAGGCGCGATCACCATAGACATGCCCGAGTCTAGCCTCAAAGTCATTAATGACGGCGAAGAGATCATTTTGCAAGTGATGCAGGATATCTTCCCTCGTGATCTAGTTGCTGAGATGATGATCATGACGGGAGAAGTAGCCGCTCGCTATGGTAGCGCCAACGGAATTCCGCTTCTATTCCGAGGTCAGACGCAGCCGGATCTCCCCTCAGACGACGATTTATTAGTCATTCCAGCGGGACCTGCGCGAGCTTGTGCCCTGCGCCGCTGTATGCCGAAAAGTGAAATGAGCGTCCTTCCGGTTCGTCATGCCAGTCTCGGACTTGACTACTACGCTCAAGTCACTTCACCGATTCGGCGGTACAGCGACCTGTTAGCCCATTTCCAGCTTAAAGCTCATTTGCGAGGCGATGAACTGCCCTTCTCAGCCGTAGAAATCGAACATATCACCACCAGTATTATTAGTACGGTTCAGGAGTCTAATTTCCTAGAGCGGCAGACTAATCGCTACTGGAGCCTCGAATTTTTACGGCGCAATTCAGACGAGATTTGGACGACAATGATGCTGCGCTGGCTTAGAGAGCATGAAGGGTTGGCGTCAATTCTATTAGAAGATTTGGGCGTGGAGTTTGCGATGTACTTCGATCGGCCTATTGCACCGGGCGATCGGCTACAACTCAAAGTGCTGCGGGCAGATCCGCGACGCGACTTAATCGATTTCCAGGAAGTTCACAATCATAACTCGGAGCAAATAGAAGCCTAGAACCCACTTAACTTGCAATAAAGAACTCAAACTGTAAGTTACACAACATAACGACATCGCCATCTCTTAGAGAATACCGTTTTAGAACAGAAAGGCGCTTTTGATTTAGGTAGGTGCCATTGCTGCTGCCCACATCCATGAGATAGAACCCTTGCTGCACGTCATAGCCCACCACTGCATGACATCTCGATACCGATCGATCATGGACAACGATCGCACAGTTTCGACTACGCCCAATCAACCAAGTCGAACTCAGCGCTGTCACTTGAGCTGTTTCCACACTTGAAAGATTGGTGGTTAGGAATGCCCGATGGTTGTGCTGAGCGGCTTGAATGTAGTACGACTGCAAGACTGCAACATCCACCGGATAAATCGGGTCGTGAAGACGGTTTCCCAAGGTCGGATCGCTGATTTCAATCTCTCTGACTGCACATTCTTTACTCACATCCGCATCTTCAGCAGTCTCTGAAATGCTTGTCGCTGTATCAAAGATTGCCATCAATTCCCTGGCCTCCTTTGGATCTGAGGCGTTCTCAGGTTCATCACGATCGGCAGCGAAAACGATCGCTGAGGAACTATAGGGCGTTGAATCTGAATTAAAGGTCATGAATTACGGCAGCGTCATAACTGCGGAACGTGGGAAGGCGAAAGATTGATTTTTAAAGTTAGAAAACTTGTAAATTTCATTGGACAGACAATCCAGTGGTAGAGGATGTGAACCCTACTGAGGAAGCGTATCCGTAAAACCACGTGAGTGAGATCACTAACTACAAGTGTGAGTAAACACGAAATTACGGAATCTTGGCAATGGGAGAAAGGGGGTTCTTATTTAAAGCTTCATACCATCCGGCTTTCTAAGGTGTTTTTTAGCATTGCCTTCAGAGTAAATTAATTTACTCACGCACTTTTCTTTCAACAGGTAGACGATGAAATCTATACGAAGCGTGAGACAAAGCGTGAGGGGGATAGCGCGGTTAGCCATTCATCTG
>JANMIS010000408.1:0-1787 GCA_031375925.1 Synechococcales cyanobacterium OTE_70_concoct_197_sub | reverse complement strand
AGGTGGAGTCTAGTTTTTTGTCGAGGAGAAGTTCGATCGTTTTGAAATCTGTGACGATGCCGTTTTTGGGAACTGCGTTGCCATGCCACTCGGTCATCTCCTGAATCCAGGAGTTAATGCCGATTTGGGCGAATTTTCGATAGGCAAAGAGAGCTTCTTCGGTTTTGTATCTTGAGTCAAAAGCATAGTGCTCAACCACAGATCCACAGATCTCAGCACGGATGAATGAGAAGTGTGAAATATAACTTCGCTCATCTGAGGTTAAGCCTTTTGGTCGCACCCTAGAATACTGATTTGATGCGCCTTCAGAGTCAAAATTTTGGTTTTTAGTTACACCTTTATCACGGATGTAATTTGATACAGCCTTTCGACTGATACCACAGAGACGAGCGAGGCCCGCTTCTGACATTCCTGATTCTCCGGTGCGATCGATGGTGAAAAATTCTACTTCGTCACGAACAACTCGTGTGATAGTCATTTTTAGCCTTGCCTTTGGTTATAAAAGGTTTTTGGTCAGCCGATCGGTCTTGTTGTTTGCAAGGGCGATCGGTGTTTTGAATATTAGAGGGTATTGCGATCGAAAAAACATCCGTGTGGGATGTGTTAAAAACTGGCGAGACGATCCCCCTAACCCCCTTGGTAAGGGGGAACCGGAGTTTTTAGAACAGAAGAACGATCTCAAAACATCTCAAAGTCCCCCTTATCAAGGGGGATTTAGGGGGATCGAGACTATGCCGCAGACGATCGGATTACTGGTGCTTTGCGAGGATGTTCGCTTGAACTTCTTCCCAGGTTAGAAGCGATTCTGGGTGAGCATCGTACTGAGCTTTACTGCGATCGAGTTCTTTTTTTTGCCATTCAGGCAGAGGAATGAGTTCTGGGGATTGATTTAGGCTTGCCCACAGTGCTTCGATGATGTCCAATTTTTCGTCTGGGCTAAGGTCGAGGAGAGTGCTGAGTTGGTTTGGCATATGAAGATGGAGGAAGCAGGATTTCTATATGGTAAACCGCTTAGTTTCTGTTTTGTCTGTGTTCCATGTTGGTGATAAAGAGATTTCACAAGCTTACTGAAGAAGATTCTGCCAATCATCGAGATTTCTAGCTGTATGGAGAACCGCAGAAATGATAATCTGCGTTTCCTGCTCTTCATAGAAAACACCATAGGGAAACTTTCCCATAATTGCTCTTCGGTGCTGCTCGTGAGTAATTTGATAGCCTGCGGGAGTCTGCTGAATTCTCTGGAAAGTGTTAGCTATTTCGGAGAGAAATCGTTTTCCTAATCCGATCTGTTGTTTCTCGTACCAGTCGTAGATGTCGTCTATATGCTGAGAAGCTACGACCGAAACGACGATTAATTTAAGCAACATCTGTCTGTCATGAGGAAACAACAGAATTAACTTATCACGTTACTTAAATTGAATAGCTCTTCTATTATAGCTTATCGTTGTATACAACGATAATGTCTAGTAAATTCATTTATTTCGATGTATCTAATGAATATTATGTTTGAGAAATTAAAATGATTTACTTAAGGTTTGAGCGGAGTCGAAGTTTGGGTTTGGGCTTCGACTCCGCTCAAACCTTAATTCTTCGCCCTTGCCACCACCACCCAATCCCCATCCTTCGCCGCAATTTCCCGGCCCGATCGATCGCCCAACTTCTCCAACGCCATCAACGCCGCATACTTCAAATCCCAAGTCCGCGTCTCCAATACCTTTAACAACTCCGGAATCGCCCGCACATCCCCAATCTCGCCAAGGGCGATCGCCGCCGCCGCCCGAGACTTC
>JANMIS010000357.1:0-8102 GCA_031375925.1 Synechococcales cyanobacterium OTE_70_concoct_197_sub | reverse complement strand
GTTCATCGGCGACCCCTACCGGGCTAATCTCCTAGACCAAAGCAATATTGAACAGCCGTTTGTCTCACTTCATGAGTTTGATTGTGTCTTGTTCTTAGAAACGGTGCTTGCAGTCACTTCTGCCCTATCTTCAGATAATGCAGAGATTACTATTTTTCCAGAAATACAACGCTACCGTTATCGAGATGGAAAACTGAATGACTATTGCGATCGACTGCATTATTTTTCAGATTGGGTACTAGATAATCAACGACGAGGGCTAATAAAAGATGTGGGAACGGTGCCGCTAAAACGATCGCTTAACTTCATGTCTCAGAACTGGAATAAGTACAGTCCAATCGTTAGAAATCCCGCTCTTAAAAACTGCATTCAAACGACAGAATCATTAATCAGTCAGCAACTTCAAGCTGGACAACTGAATTACATCCCGATCGAAGATCTGCGTTCACAAGAGAATAAACTGCGATCGGGCGATTTAATTGCTCTTGTGACGGACCTCAAAGGTTTAGATGTCACCCACAGTGGATTTCTTTATCGCAAAGGGAAGAGTCCTGCGGGGTTGCTCCACGCTTCACAACGATCGGGCATCAAAATCTCCCCGAATTTAGAGCGTTACGTCCGGGGTGTAGATGGAGCGATCGGGATTATCGTCGCCCGTCCGTTGGCAAAGCCTCCCGTAATGGGAATCGAACAATCCACTGTCCTCAAAATGGGGGTGGGTCGCCAGTAATTTGGTATTATGAATTAACACTAAATTTCTTATTTACCATGTCTTCAGAACTGCAAGCTGCTATCCCCACTTCCCGAGAGAAGCCAGCCTGGGCGGGTGAAGATCTGTTGTCGCGCATGGTCAATACCCTCATCAACACCAAACCTATTTACGCTGTGATGAAGCAGCAAGCGCGTCAAGTCTTGATTAAAACGGCTGAAAAAAACGGCATTCCCTGGCGCGAAAATACGCAAACACTTCTCGACTCTGGCGTCAAAGACAAGCTTCAAGATTTCACTAATCCCGCCGTCACCTACCCCGACTATTACAATGTTCCCTTCCATGCCTACGACGCTGGTAATCTGTGTTGGGAAGCCGCCTGCGAAGCCCAATCTGCCACCTATTCTATGGCCCTGCGCGTCTGGAAAAATGAAAGCTTGACCGCCGATGAAGCCCAGACCAGACTGCGATCGAGCTTTCATCAAGCCCTAGCTCAACGGGGAATTACAGAAGTATTTGATATTTTAGATGTCGGTTGTTCCGTCGGAATCTCTACGCAAACCATTCACGAATATTATCAAAAACAATCGTCCAAAACTCCCCGAACAATAGGGCTTGATCTATCGCCCTATATGTTGACGATCGCCGCTCACCAAGATCCCACAGGATTGATTTCTGAATGGGTGCATGGACGGGCAGAAACAACGAAGTTTGAATCAAATACCTTTGATTTGGTTACTTTGCAGTTTGTGCTGCATGAATTACCCCGATCGGCGACGTTAGAAATTTTCAAAGAAATGCATCGCATTTTAAAGCCCGGATCTCACATTGCTATTGTTGATAACAATCCAAAATCTACCGTCATTCAAAACCTCCCACCCGTCTTGTTTACGCTGATGAAAAGCACCGAGCCTTGGACCGATGATTACTACACCTTTGATGTGGAAGCAGCCCTATTAGAAGCCGGATTTTCATGTGTTAGCAACGTTGAATCTGATCCGCGTCATCGCACGCTAATTGCAAAAAAAACTCCCGACTCGTCCGTTCTGGAGTAAGAGTGACACATTTGCGACACCGGAAATCTTTGGGATCAAGTTTTCCCTCGATATTCATAGAAAATCAATTACTTTCTCTAAGTAATCTTCTAGAATATGGGGGCCATAGGGCATTTTAAAAGTTTCTCGTGCTCGACATGCCTGTTTTCAAGCGGCAATTTAAATCCTGGGTTTATCGCAACTTTCAAGTCGTCTTGCCTGGAATGGCGATCGGAGGCATGGTTGCGCTACTCGGTCAATTGGGTATGTGGCAATCGTTGGAAAATTTAAGTGGGAGCCTGCTGTTTCAGATGCGCGGGAGCCGCCCTTGGGATAACCGGGTGGTCGTGATTGAAATTGATGACCACAGCCTCCGAGAATTAGGAGCCTTTCCTTGGTCCCGATCGCGCTACCAAGCCCTCATCGAAGCCCTCACTCCCGATAACCCCGGTGCGATCGCCTTTGATATTTTGCTATCTGAACCGAGTCCTAAAGATCCAGGCTTAGCCAAGGCCATGGATCAGCAAATGCGCGTATTGTTTCCCTATGCATGGGAAAAAAGCACAGGACTCCCCTTGCCACCCGCACCCAGATTGCAAGAATCTGCGGCGGGCGTGGGACATATTTTTACAATGACCGATTCTGATGGTGTGCCCCGATCGGTTCTTCCGGTCTATGCCAATCAGCGCGCCTTTGCATTAGAGATTGCGGCAGTGGCTTCGACCTTTTCTGCATCGTTGCCGATCGAACTGCCAGATCTAGAACGGGTAGAAAATCACAAACCGCTGTGGCTAAACTGGCGATCGTCCTCCGATCGTGCCTTGCGATACTCTTTTTCAGACGTGCTAAGCGGTAAAGTTTCGCCCGCAACCTTCAGCAATAAAATCGTCTTAGTCGGCATGACCGCCACCGGAACTGACCCGCTTTACACTCCATTCAACCGAAATCCGCCCTCCAGTGGGGTCTATTTTCATGCCACTGTTTTAGACAATTTGCTGCATCAAAATTTTTTACAAGTCCCCGATCGGTATTGGCTTTGGGGATTGGTCGCCCTCGGTGGAGTGCTGAGCTTGGGACTGTTGCATTCGCGCTGGTGGATGCAGTGGGTTACTTTGAGTTTCAGTGTATTGGCTTGGGGACTGTTGAGTTTGGGACTGTTGTATTACAACATTTGGATTCCGGTGGTCGCTCCGAGCCTGACCCTGCTATTAACTGGGGCGTGGATTCTATTGATCGATCGATTGCGTGCGCAGGCAGCTTTAAAAGTGAGAGGTGAGTTTTTAGCGGTGATGAGTCACGAATTGAGAACGCCCCTCAATGGTATTCTGGGAATGAGTCAAGTTCTGCTGACCAGTGAGTTAAAACCCCAACAGCGCGATCGAATTGAAATCATCCAAAGAAGTGGTGATATGTTGCTGACGTTGATCAATGACATTTTGGATTTTTCTAAACTGGATGCCGGTAAACTTCAAATTGAATATATTCCCTTTTCTTTAGAGGGCTGCATTAAAGATACGTTTGATTTAGTCAAACCTTCAGCGGACGTCAAACAACTACAGCTTAATTTAAATCTTTCATCCTCATTGCCTAAGACTATTGTAGGCGATCCGACTCGGCTTCAGCAGGTTCTATTTAATCTTCTGGGCAATGCCATCAAGTTCACATCCCACGGGGAAGTCTGTCTCACGGTTAAAATGGCCAACATTTCAAAACCCCTTGAAAAGTCCATTCCCTGTACTTTAATATTTGCTGTCAAAGATACCGGAATTGGCATTGCACCGGATCAACGCGATCGGTTATTTCAATCATTCACCCAAGCTGATAGTTCTATTCACCGTCGCTATGGGGGAACGGGTTTAGGCTTAGCCATTAGTCGCCAATTGGTTAAGCAAATGGGCGGAGAACTCAATGTCAAAAGTCGTTTGGGCATTGGATCAACGTTTGAGTTTTCCATTCAAACTCAGCAGGTGCCAGAAGCGATCGTCACTTCTGCCGTGCCGAGCCATCAATGGCAACCCGATTCCCTTAATCCCAGCCTTAATTCCAGTTCTTCGGGACGATCGAATTTGCGGATTCTTCTGGCAGACGATACCTTAGTCAATCAAAAAGTCGCTCTTTATTTCTTAGAGGAGTTGGGTTACAGTGCCGACTTAGTGGCGGGAGGTCAAGCGGTACTCGATCGGCTGCAAGTGCAAAACTACGACGTGCTGCTATTGGATATTCAAATGCCAGACATTGATGGATTAGCGGTTTCCCGAGAAATTCATAAACAAATCCACACCTATGGAAATTCTGCAACCCTACCCTACATCATTGCTATGACTGCCCATACCTCCCTCAAGGATCAGCAGGATTGTGTCGAGGCAGGCATGGACGACTACATTAGCAAGCCCCTACGCATTTCAGAACTCGGTGAGAAACTAATGCGCTATGAAGCCTCTCACCCTTTGCGGACATGGGAAACGCCTAATACAACCATTCTGCCCCCTCACCCCACCCAAAACTGGGAAGAAACCTGGCAATATCTAATGCAAATTACCCTCGACAATCAGAACTTTGCGATCGATTTACTGGAACTCTGTATTACTGAAAATAAAGGTCGCCTTGAACGTCTCAAGATTGCGATCGTTAATCATCCGATCGATTTTGTGACCATTCAGTCTTTGGCCCATCAAATTAGAGGCTCCTGTGGAAATCTAGGATTGACGGTCCTTCAGCAACTCGGCCAAGATCTGGAGCAAGATGCCATGCACCAACGTTCAGAGCCTGTGATGCGCGCGCTTCCCTTGATTGAACAAGCTATGCAAGGGCTTGAGGACTATCGACTCACGCTGCCTGATAAGCCGACCTATGCGCGACGAATTT
Organism: Synechococcales cyanobacterium OTE_70_concoct_197_sub; assembly: GCA_031375925.1. Taxonomy (GTDB): domain Bacteria; phylum Cyanobacteriota; class Cyanobacteriia; order Leptolyngbyales; family Leptolyngbyaceae; genus JAAFJU01. The sequence goes on along the minus strand of JANMIS010000357.1, from coordinate 3,494 downwards.
AATAAAATCGTAACTGTTAAAATTCATTTACGATTTGCGAAACAATCAATCCCATCCTTCTGTCTATAAAATCACTCGTTTAGTTACTACTATGAAAGTTCTAATTGTTGAAGATGACCAGCAGCTTGCAGAAATTCTAAAAAATAGTTTAAAAAGTCGCTATGCCATTGATGTTGCACAAGATGGGTTACAGGCATCGCAGTTCTTGTTGAGTAATAATTATGATTTAGTTTTACTCGATTCCTCACTCGGGGCGATCGATGGGTTGACGCTTTGCCATAATTTGCGGCAAGCAGGCAATCAAGTGCTGATCATGCTGATGTCTAGCAACGACAGCACCCACGATCGGATTGCGGGCCTAGATGCTGGAGCCGATGACTACGTGATCAAACCCGTCGCCCTAGGGGAACTAGAAGCCCGAATGCGGGCATTGTTGCGTCGTCGCACCGTCAGCGAACTTCCCATTCTCACTTGGGGGCAACTGCGCCTTGAGACCTCTAGCTGCAATGTCTTTTATGATGGAAAACCCCTAGGGCTGACCACTAAGGAATATAGTATTGTCGAATTACTCCTCCGGGAAAAAGAACGTATTTTCAGTCAGCGGGCGCTTCTAGACGCGCTTTGGCCTTCAGACAACAATCCACGGGGAGAGGAAACGGTTCGCACCCACATGAAACGACTGCGCCAAAAGCTTAAGCCTGTGGGCGCGATCGATCTGATTGAAACAGTCTATGGCCTGGGCTACCGTCTCAATCCCGCCATGAAGTCTGCACCTGCGACGGTGCCCTATGAAGACATTAGCGACGGTGAAGTGAATTCTGTGACCGTGAGTTCTGTGCCTGCTATGGCTGCGACACCCATAGCCGTAGATCCTAAAGAAGAGACGATCGCACAGTTTTGGGCTAAGCAATCAGGGCGTTTTTTACAACGTATTGGCTCATTGGATCACCTGACGCAAGCCCTGCAAAAAAATCTTAGAGATGAAGAACTGCGATCGGTCGTCCGTCGTGATTGTATGCAACTGGTCGCAGCGATCGGTGGCGTTTGTTTTCCCGATGCTTTACTGAAGGTGCAGGCCCTAGGTCAATGGCTCCAAAAAGCCCCCCTCAAGACCCCCGCTGAAATCCAAATCCTTCGCCAGCAGATTATACTTCTGGGAAAGCTCCTAGAAGGCGTCCGCGAAGGCAATGAAAGTAACGATCGGTTTACGCGCGTTTTGGAGAACAACCCAGAGCGGCGGGTACTGATGATTGATCCCGATCGGGAATATGTCACCGAACTGATGTCTGCGGGGCATCGTTGGGGGCTGCAAATTGTGAGGGCAACGAGTCCTGAAGCGGCTTGGGATGCAATCTCACGAGTTTGTCCTGACATGTTGTTGATGGATTGCTCTGAGGGAACGGACATAACGGCCAACCTCACTTTGTTACAACAAATCTGCGATCGTTGTCCTAATGTGCCCATTAGCATCTTGGCCGATGGCGTTGTGAATCATTCATTGGAAGTTGCCAAGTTTGGCGGACAGGGGTTTTATCGGAAGTCTATTCCTCAGACCACGCTATTAGAACGCATTCAAGAGCGTCTTCCAAAACGGAAATCAGAAAGCTTTACCTCGGGTGCAAAGATTTTAGTGGTTGATGACGATCGGGTTTTGTTGGAGTTTTTAAAAGGGATCTTAGAGCCTTGGGGCTTTCAGGTGACGCTATGTGAGGATTCGAGTCAGTGTGAGGCATTGATTGAACGAGAATGCCCAGATCTATTAGTGTTGGATTTGGAAATGCCGCAGGTGCATGGGTTGGAACTCTGTGAGCGTTTACGATCGAATGCCACCACGGCTTTGTTACCGATTTTGGTCTTAACGGCGCATCACAATGCTGCGACCATTCAAAAGATGTATTCGGCGGGGGCGGATGATTTTGTGAATAAGCCCGTGATTACGCCAGAGTTGATGACGCGCATTTTCAATCGTCTCGAACGATCGGAACTGGTCAAACAACAAACTGAGCGCGATCCATTAACTCAATTGCTCAACCGATCGGGATCTCTAGTGCGATTTGAATCCGTCATCGATCGAGCACATCAGGCGCATCAACCCTTGAGTTTGGGATTGATCAGTGTAGAGTCTATTGTGCAACTGAGGCGGAGTGAAGGCTACGAGGCCAGCGATCGGCTGTTGAATCAGATCGCCGAACAACTCTTGAAATTGTCCTATCGCGACACGGTGATTTCGCGGTGGGAGGCCAGTGAATTTTTAGTGATGATGCCGGGACTCACCGCAAAATGCGGGACACAGCTACTACTGCAATCCATGGAAGTGATCAAACAAGATTGGCCCGGAGTCACCTTGGCCATTGGGTTCTCAGATTTATCTCAAGACCAATCGGCCATTTCAGCACTCTACCAAGAGGCCGTAAAACAGTTGCAGTTAATCTAGAAAAAAGTCCAGGGTACAGGAGTTGAACCTGTCTGGTACGAATTATGAGTTCGCTGCCTAAACCGATCGGCCAACCCTGGAAATGTTGTGAGCATATCCTAGCACTTTTTTAGAAACTTGCTGCCACGGCCCGGAGATCTGGGTATACAATCATCGCAACAGCCCCAAATTTTAAGCGATCGTCCGCCCCATGAAACTCAACTCAACCGCCACTTTCACCTTTGTGCTCTTGTTTTTGATGGTGGGAGCTGGCGTCGCTAGCTCGATGGGTGGTTTTTCCCTGGGTAGCCAAGCGCTCAAAGGCGTCCGTCAACCCGATAGCCGACCGAATAAAGCTGGCAGCAGTGACAGCCCAAAGCGCACCCTGGGCCAAGCAGAGATTACTCTCCTCAAAGAGGAAGATATTCTTAAAGCGGCTAAAGAGAAAGTGAACAGCAGCCTCAAAGCTGGTGCAAAACCGGATCCTGCGAACCAAAAGGATCCGTTGAAGGAAGCGCCCGATAGTAAAAAAGTTGCCAGTAAGCAGTTCCCCTATGTCGGCAAGGATAAAAAGGTGACGATCGAGATCACCGCTATTCGTCGTCAAGAAGACACCGTTATTTTTGATCTTGCCCTCAAAAATGACAGTTCCAAGACCGTCAAATTTCTCTATAGCTTCCTGAGCATTACTGACGACCAAGGCCGCTTGCTCAACGGCGAAACCACAGGTCTACCGCCTGAACTTGCCCCCGAAAGCGATCGGGTCACAGGCACCGTCAAAGTCTCCAGTTCGCTCCTGAGTACGGCCAGCAAGGTCTCGTTCCAACTTTCAGACTATCCTGACCAAAAAATTCAACTAGAAGTCTCGGATGTTCCGGTGAAGTAATGCTATTCTCAGGCATCTCAATGTACTTTTTAACCTGCTTTTTAACCTTAAACATTGGTTAATCCCGTTAACCGCCTAGACATTCATTCTACTCATCCCACATGTTATCTTCACTTGGTCCGTCTGCTTCTGAAGTGGGTTGGAGAATCTTATCTATATTGGTTTTAATTCTGATCAATGCTTTTTTCGTGATGA
>JANMIS010000312.1:0-1844 GCA_031375925.1 Synechococcales cyanobacterium OTE_70_concoct_197_sub | reverse complement strand
CTATATTTCTTAATAATTTGGCTTGTAGTATTTGAGTGCATCGGTGGTTTCGGTCCAGTGCACATTCATAGATTGAGTCCGAACATTTTACGAACGTCTTCGACTAATTTTATTCGTCCCGCTGCACTGTCCGCAAGTCCAGCTTCGATCGCTTGACGCAAACAAATCTGTTCCATGAGGTCTTCCCAGGTACAGGCTTCGGGGAGTTGATCGATGAGTTGATGAGCGATCGTTTTAATGTTACTGAGAGGCGATTATTAATCACTAAAATCGATCGTCCCATCGCTGTGCGCCATGGATTACGGCAAGAATTTCAATGTGATTGGGTTAATTGTTCATCGGTGGCGAATTCACCTGCATCAGCTTGCGACAGATTAGCGTAGTTGAAATTTAGCTATAGCCGATCGCCATTATCCAAGACTAAGATTTTTCAAAATTTGCAACACCGATTCCAATTGATTCTGTCTAGCCATCAGCGTAAAACGATCGCTAAATCCATACTGCATTCCCATAGCCGATCCCTGCATCTTTACAAATGCAAACCCATGTCCATTCGTCACTAACCCAAACATCGGCTGCTCCCCATTGGGATGTGCTGCCATATAAGTCAATGCTTGAGGCAATGCCGTCTCCATAGAAATTCGCGTCGCTTTCTCCTCAACCAATACCACCCACAACCGCTTTGCAATCACCAACACATCAATTCGCCCGCGATATATCGACTCCCCATCCTGCGCCGTCACCTCCACCGAAGGCTTGGTCTCAACCCGAAACCCCGGCTCATAAAACCCCGCCAAATCCAACAACGGCGACACCAATAGTCGATCGACGGAACCCTCCGTGATCTGTCCCTGATGGAAGTGCTGCATAAATCGCGCTTTTAACCGATCGATCATCACCCGTTCGATCGCACTGATCTCTGGCAAATCCAGCAGCCACTCGAAGAAAAAGTTCTCCTCCACTGCCAGCCTCAGCCCAAACTCTTGTTCCACCACACTTAAGCTCTTAACTGCTTCCGTCACCGCGAACAATTGAACCATCTCATTCATCCCGAAGATGTAGACTTCCACCTATCCTAACAAGGATTCTAAAGCAAGGCTCGATCGGTTTCTAAGAACAATCTAGTTTCGTTAGAATTCGAATATTAGGCCATAAAAAATGCTCAATAGAAACCTGTCTACTAAGCATTATCGATCGGTTTTGAAAGTTTGGGTAATTAGACCGGAGATTTCTCCCATAGGAAAACCATCACGCCTTGGCCAGAGTTGGTCTTGATTAAGCTGATATAGCGCACAGTATTGCCCATCTTGGTTTCGTATAGCGGGCCGCCACCGTAGTCAGTTTTTTTTACAAACTTTTCAGTAAATTGACCCTTGAGATGGGCTTCAACCGCATCAACGTCTTGATTGGAAATTAGAGAGTTGCCTTGAGGCGGTGGATTAACATTGAAAAAGGGTTTTGGATCGTCGATGAGGCCAGGATCCGCGTCGGCATCGGCTTCGCCGGGATTGAGAGTCGATCGAAGACTCGCAATAACACCTGCCACTTTCTGAGATTCCGCATCTAATTTAGAAGCCTCATTCTCATTCGTTGTCGCATTCTTTGAATTGACCGTTGATGGATCTACGCCTTTATCGTTTGCTTTCCCATCAGCAACTTTTGAATCTTTGATTTGTTTATCATCAGGTTTCTTATCGTCAGGCTTTTTATCTTCATTTTTTTTATCTTCAGGTTTGGGTTTGTCGGGTTCGGGTGCTTTGACGACGATCGGATTACTAGAAGCCACGGCAACTTTAGGCAAATCCAGCTTTTTCGGAGCCGCTGCAACTTTAACTTTGGGCATG
>JANMIS010000260.1:0-1134 GCA_031375925.1 Synechococcales cyanobacterium OTE_70_concoct_197_sub | reverse complement strand
CGCATACATACGACCACGGATCTTCGTGTTTGGGATTTACGGAACAGGACTGATTCAACGTCGAATGCGTCATCGCTCAATGGGGCATGAGTAAAACTGATTGTCGTCGATCAGGAGTTTCCTGGGCGTCAACAAATCCATCTCGATCGGGAAAGGTAGGTCGAAAATCCCGTTCGGGCAAAGGTTTCCTTGCCTTTGGACTACACAGATGTTGTCTGTCCCATCTAAAAACCAAGTTGTAGGGACTGTAGGGTAGGAAAGTGAAATAGGCCGCTTTGCGCCGGTCGCTTTACCGTTAGCGATCTTAACGACTATGATGATGTTCCTGGGTCCTTCCACCAGATCGTAGGTACATTGAAAAGGCTGCATGCATGACATTTTCTTCTAAGTTATTTTGGTCCGCGATTGTGATATTTCTTCCGTTCGCTGTTGACCTGTACCCTTCGAAAGCGGTCGCACAATTGCCCACAGGTTGGAAGGCACACGATTGGGAACGAGAGCGTCCGCAAGTTATCACACCCGGACCATCTAATTTGCCACTTGGTGCCCCCTCGGACGCGATTGTTCTCTTCAATGGAAAGAACCTGGACGAATGGCGTTCCGCCGATGGTGGCCCAGCCAAGTGGATCGTAAAGGATCAGGTGATGGAATCCGTTCCTGGCAGCGGCTATATTTTTTCAGCCAAATCGTTCGGTGATGTTCAACTGCATGCGGAATGGGCTGCACCCGAGAAGGTCCAAGGCAAAAGCCAGGGACGTGGCAACAGCGGTGTTTTCCTCCAGGGGCTGTTTGAAGTTCAGGTGCTCGATTCTTTCGACAACAAAACGTATGCCGACGGTCAAGCCGGTTCCATCTACGGACAATACCCCCCACTCGTAAACGCGAGCCGGAAGCCAGGCGAATGGCAATCGTACGATATCATTTTCCGTCGACCCGTCTATCAAGATGGCAAACTTGCAAATCAAGCCAGAATGACCGTACTTCACAATGGCGTATTGATTCAAGACAACGTTCGTCCGCTGGGCCCAACCTCATGGCTACAGCACAAACCATACGAACGGACGGCTGAAAAGCTGCCCCTTTCATTCCAAGATCACGGAAACCCAGTCCGTTATCGAAACGTCTGGCTTCGTG
>JANMIS010000225.1:0-9638 GCA_031375925.1 Synechococcales cyanobacterium OTE_70_concoct_197_sub | reverse complement strand
TCCGTTCAAATTTAAGGTCTGGGTTGGCGCGGCAAAGAACGTAGAACTGCTCATCGGTGAGGTCCAAGACAGGTTTCAGGTCGATCGTGTAGCTCGTCATCATACCGGATACACTATGAAGGGTTTGCTGGATGCAGGATTAGCGGTCTTGCTGAAGAAGAAAAACACGACTCATGCGTTATTTTGCCGTAGAGTCGGATCGGATTGCAAGATTTTGGAGGAAGTCCCTGTGCGTTTGTTCACGACCATTGCTGCATTGCGTTGTTATTTGGCTCAATGCCGATCGATCGAAGGAACGGTGGGCTTTGTGCCGACCATGGGCGCACTTCACGCGGGACATGAAAGCTTAATGCGCCGCGCTAAGCAGGAAAACCAATGGGTGGTCGTCAGCATTTTTGTGAATCCATTGCAGTTTGGTCCGACGGAAGACTTAACGCAATATCCCCGATCGATCGAAGCCGATCGTGCTCGATGCGAAGCCATTGGTGTCGATATTCTTTTCGTCCCCACCCCCGAAGAGTTAGGCATTCCCGCTCAGGGTAGTGCCGGAGTCGAAGTCAATAAAACAATTGTCGTCGTCCCAGATTCTTTAAAATCAAATCTTTGTGGTCCGGCTCGTCCCGGACATTTTGATGGGGTTGCAACCATTGTGACAAAACTATTCAATTTGATTCAACCTGATGCTGCTTACTTCGGACAAAAAGATGCCCAGCAGCTTGCAATTATCCAACACTTTGTCAAGGATCTAAATTTTCCGATCGAAATCGTCGGATGCCCGATCGTCCGCGAATCCTGCGGCCTTGCCCTCAGCTCTCGCAATGCTTATCTAACAGCAGAACAACTCACGATCGCCAGCGTTTTGGCTCAGTCTTTATTCAAAGCTGAACAGCAATTTAAACAAGGCTGTTGTCAATCTAAGGAATTGATTAAAACGGTTACAGCGTCGATTGAAAAACAAACCGAAATTCACATTGAATACGTAGAACTTGTTGATCCGGTTACACTGCAACCTTTGGAACTCATCACAGAGAACGGACTACTTGCGATCGCGGCGAAAATAGGCAAAACGCGATTAATCGATAATGTTCTGCTTCGGACTCGCAAGCCCATCATGGCGATCGACGGCCCCGCAGGCGCAGGTAAATCCACCGTCACGAAGCAAGTCGCCAGTACTTTAGGTTTGTTTTACCTCGATACAGGAGCCATGTACCGCGCGATTACTTGGCTGGTGATCCATTCAGGCATTGCCATCACTGACGAACCTGCAATCGCTGAACTCGTCGGCACCTGCGAAATCGAACTCACCCCCGAAAAAGTCGAAATTAATCATCAAGACATCACCGTTGCGATTCGGACGCCCGAAGTTACGGCTAATGTCTCAGCGATTGCTGCCCAAGCCGCCGTCCGTAAAGCCCTCGTTCGCCAACAGCGCGAATATGGTCGTCGAGGGGGCGTGGTTCTTGAAGGTCGAGACATTGGGACCCATGTGTTTCCAGATGCCGAAGTGAAGGTCTTCCTGACCGCTACGGTTGAAGAACGATCGCGCCGTCGCCAGAAGGATTTGGAACGTTTAGGACAACCGATTCCGAGTCTAGATGAACTCATTGAGAACATCGCAGAGCGGGATGCGAAAGATAGTACTAGAGCAATCTCGCCCTTGAAACAAGCATTGGATGCAGTGGCAGTGGTGACAGACGGCATGAGCATTGATGAGGTGGTCGATCGGCTTGTGAAGCTTTATCAAGCGAAGTAAATCCAATCAAAGTAATCCCGATAAATATAGTCGGAATTAGAAAGGCTGTTTTACAAATTGTTCCAGTCCTGTCCTAGAATGAATCCTTGGCTGGGGCGATCGTTTTGTGCGATCGTCCCTGAAGCCCATCTAAAACCATTCGTCGAACCCAAAACCGCCATGTTGAACCCAAATCTGGATGACGTCCAGCTTACAAAAGACGACTACGAACGCTACTCGCGGCACATCATCCTGCCCCAAGTCGGTGTCGATGGTCAGAAAAAGCTCAAAGCAGCCAGTGTGCTCTGCATCGGAACAGGTGGACTTGGCTCGCCGCTTCTTCTGTATTTGTCTGCCGCAGGAATCGGTCGCATTGGCATTGTGGACTTCGACGTAGTGGACACCTCCAACCTCCAACGTCAGGTCATTCACAGCACCTCCAGCGTTGGCAAACCCAAAATTCAGTCGGCCAAAGAGCGCATTCTCGAAATCAACCCCTTCTGCCAAATCGACCTCTACGAAACTCGACTTAGCGCAGAAAATGCCCTCGATATCATTCGCCCCTATGATGTCGTCATTGATGGCACCGACAATTTCCCCACGCGCTACCTCGTCAACGATGCCTGCGTCTTGCTGAACAAACCCAACGTCTACGGTTCAATTTTCCACTTTGAAGGCCAAGCGACTGTCTTTAATTACAAAGGCGGCTGGGTTCGTCCTGAAGGCTGGGAAGCCCTGACTCCCGTGGAGAAAGCCGCCGCCCGCAAATCCGGCAAAGACTGGAACTATGACGACAACGCCCCCAGCCCCAACTACCGCGATCTCTACCCCGAACCGCCGCCTCCCGGCTTAGTCCCATCTTGCGCGGAAGGCGGCGTATTGGGAATCCTTCCTGGTGTCATCGGCACCTTGCAAGCCACAGAAACCGTGAAAATCATTCTGGGCGTGGGCACAACTTTAAGCGGTCGCTTGATGCTTTATGATGCCCTAAACATGAAGTTCCGCGAACTCAAACTCAATCCAAATCCCGATCGTCCCGTCATTGACAAACTCATTGACTATGATGACTTCTGTGGCGTGACCCAAGCCAATGCAGAAGAAGCGGCGGCCAAAGCCTCCATGTCTGAAATGACCGTTACAGAGCTAAAAAAACTGATCGACAGCGGTGCAACAGACTATCTTCTACTAGATGTGCGAAATCCCCACGAGTTTGATATTGGTAAAATTCCAGGCGGAGTTTTGGTGCCATTGCCGGATATTGAAAATGCAGACGGCGTGGACCAAGTAAAAGCTTTGATTGGCGATCGAAAGCTAATCGTCCATTGCAAAGCGGGCGGGCGATCGGCCAAGGCAATTTCAATTATTAAGGAGAAGACTGGAATTCAGGGCACGAATATCATTGGTGGTATTTTGGCTTGGAGTAAAGATGTTGATCCATCAGTGCCTGAATATTAAGATTTTCAGACTCTAAATCATAAAATCCTTTGACAACGTTTCTTGCGAATATCAAAGGATTTTCAATTTTGAGCTAAAATCAGATCCAAACTCGATCGCGTGCTAACTTATGACGATCTCCAACCTTCAACCTCCAAATCTGAGACGTAACGCCTGGAAACCAAATACTTGGGTTCCAGCATCGTGGGAAGAATTTGTGGCGATCAGTGAGTCCCCAGACCAGAAAAAGTCAGGTTGCTATTATTATCAACATCAAATGCGGATTGAGACCATGGGTGTTGGACCGAATCATGCGATCGACAATACCTTAATCACGCTAGCGATCGGATTATTTTGCATGTCAAAAGGCATTCCTGTTCGAGGACTAACCAATGCCAGCTATCGCCGAACCATCAGAGACGAAGCTCAACCGGATTTGTCTTACTATTTTGGAGATAAGATTGATTGTATTCCCGAAACCAATTCTCTTTTGGATCTTCAAAGCATCGCTCCACCGGATCTTGCGATCGAAATTGCGGCGTCATCCTTAAGTGATGATTTAGGAACAAAGCGATCGTTATACCAAGAATTGGGGGTTTCAGAATATTGGGTTGTCAATGTGGAAACAGCTTCGATCGTTGCATTTAATTTTCAGGCTAATCATGCTGCAATCAGGACATCGTTGGTGCTGCCAGGGTTAGAAATTGAAATCTTAGAACAGGCATTGCGTGATCGATCGACCCAAGACGATAGCCAAATCATGGCGATGCTACTAAAACAGTTTCAAGGATAGAGAATCGATCGTTCAAGGTTAGAATAGTAGGAAACAAACGATCGTCAACAATTGTAGCCCTACGATCAATATAGTTGCGTATCTGAGGAATTAATATGAAACCTGAATTTAATCATCATAATAGTGGATTTACCCTCATCGATCTTCTGCTTGTCATTACCATCAATGCTCTTCTGGTATCCTTCGCGATTCCTATCTTCCTAACCCAAGCTCAGAAAGCTAAACAAGTTGAAGCAAAAAACTTCGTGGGCACTATGAATCGTGCACAGCAAGCCTATTATTTAGAGCATAATAATGTCTTCGCCGCTGCTGCTCACTTCAAAGAGCTAGGGATTGGAAATATAACTAGCACAGAAAGCTATGTTTATCAGATCGTGGGTGGTGGAACTGGGGCATTAACTGTAACAAATCAAGCAACTCTTATAGTAGTAAATTCACCGCTCAAGTCTTACGTTGGCGGAGTATCTGTGAAACTTCACTCCAAGAGTAATAATGTCATTACGCAATCTATTTTGTGTGAAGCTGATAAAGCCCCCGCTCATGGAGGTATGGTTGCAAATAGCAGACATATTATTCGACTACAACCTGATAGTACACCCCTATGTCCCGTTGGTGCATCCCCGGCTAAATGACATTTTTACGATCGAAATGTACCATCACCCCCGCAATCACTATAACAATCGGAGAATGCTCTTATGACTATTGAAACAGCCATCTTAGACAATGTAGAGAAGTTACCGGAAGTTGTTAAGCAATCAGTTTTACTGTATACCGAATTTTTAGCGAATCAGTATGGACGATCGGTTATATCCAATGAGTCACTCAAGGTCTCATTGGATATAACTCCAGTTGACTATGGCTTTGGTAGCTTGGCTGGACAGATAATCTTGTCTGATGATTTTGATGATCCGTTAGAAGACTTAGAGGACTACATGTAGTATGAAAGTACTCTTAGATACCCATATTTTACTTTGGTATGTCATGGGGGATGCCCGTCTTAAAGACAAAGTTAGGACGATCGTTGAATCCAAATCGAACCTATATTTGAGCATTGTCAGTCTTTGGGAAATTGCCATCAAGGTCAATATCGGTAATCTTCAGCTCAATTGTACGTTTGATGATTTACTGGCACGAGTGAATTATATTCAAGCAGAAATCTTACCCATTAGTATTGAAGACACCAAGACGTACCTAACCCTTCCGTTACATGCAGCCCATCGAGACCCATTCGATCGGATGTTAGTTGCACAGGTGAAGAGTCGATCGATCACACTGATTAGTGGGGATACAAAATTCGATCTCTACGGTATTCAGCGCTTCTGGAATTGAACTTAGAGTGAACAATCAACCTTGCCTCCATCATAAAGCCTCTCTAATTTACTCAAGTGACCTATGTTAATCCAAACCCTTAGAACCCGTCGTCAAAAACTCGCAAACCTGGTCGATCGTCCCGTCATTTTATGGTCAGGCGATCGACCTTCTCGTAACTTCCCCGCTAATAAATATCCCTACCGCGCCAGCAGCCACTTCCTCTACTTCGCCGGAATTCCCATTCCCAATGCCGCCATTCATCTTCACCAGGGCAAATTGACCTTATTTGTTGATAATCCCCGACCTGGAAGCGCCCTGTGGCACGGTGAATCCCCGACACGAGACATGCTTGCCGAAACCATCGGTGCAGATGCGGCTTACCCGTTATCAGAACTATTGCCGATCGAGTTTCCCAGCAATGTTTTAGTTTTAAAGCCATCGACTTGGGCAACCGATGCGTTAACAGTCGGACTCATTGATAAAATGCGGGAAGACCAATGCTACAGCCTCGATCGGAGTGTCAATACACCAGATTCTCCTGATGAAGACGATATTGTATTGGCGAATGCGATTGTGACGCTTCGATCGCAACATGATGATTATGCATTAGGTGAAATGCGGAATGCTGTTGAAATTACAAAAAAAGCCCACATTGCAGGTATCAAAGCAACTAAAACAGCCAAGACCGAAGCTCACATTCGGGCTGCCATGGAAAGCGTAATCATCGCAAATAACATGACAACTGCCTACAACAGCATTGTCACCGTTCACGGCGAAGTCTTACACAATGAGCATTATCATCATGAGATCAATCCTACCGATCTAGTGCTTGCCGATGTGGGAGCCGAAACGCAGAACGGCTGGGCCGCCGATGTTACGCGCACTTGGAGCGCTTCAGGTAAGTTTTCTGCGACACAGCGGGATTTATACAGTGTGGTCTTGGCGGCTCACGATGCTGCGATCGAAGCTATCAAACCGGGCGTTGAATATCAGGATGTTCATTTGTTAGCTTGTCAAAAATTAGCTGAAGGATTTGTTGATTTAGGCATTCTCAAGGGCAATCCTGAAGACTTGGTTAACATGGATGCCCATGCATTGTTCTTTCCCCATGGCGTTGGGCATTTGTTGGGGCTAGATGTGCATGATATGGAGGACTTGGGCGATCGGGCCGGATATGCCTCGGGACGCACGAGAAGCGATCGGTTTGGGTTGGGATTTTTGCGATTAAACCGACCCCTGTTGGCTGGAATGGTCGTGACGATCGAGCCGGGATTTTATCAAGTGCCTGCCATTTTGAATGATAGTAAAAACCGTGAAAAATATTGCGATACCGTAAATTGGGAACGATTAGCGCAATTCGCTGATGTCCGTGGGATTCGTATCGAAGATGATGTTCTAGTTACCCCGATCGGATCAGAAATATTAACGCAAGATATTCCGGTCACGATCGAACAACTCGAATCCCAAGCATAAACTAAAATCAAGATCCAACGTAGGTGTCTATTCTCCCAGCAAAAAGCCGCTAACTAGGTCAATTAGAGAATCAATATTATTGCTGGGCGATCGTCATCCCGGTCCAGATGCCATTTACTCGAACCAGAGTTTGGCGGGTGTCAAAGGATTGATCCGGATACAGTGGATTAGCCGCCTTTAAAATGACCTGCCAATCTTGACGATAAAATTGCTTCAGCGTTGTCCCAGATCCCTCAACATAAGCCGCTACGATCGCCCCCGGCTTCGGTTCATAACCATCGGGAACTTGCTTGAAAATCGCCACCACGCCATTCAAAATTCCCGCATTCACCATACTGTCCCCTGAAACTCTCAGCGCAAAATGGTTCGCCGAATCCAAATGCTCAATTTCAAAAGCTTCTAACTCCGTCGCAGGATCGCTTAAATACCCTGCTGCAATTTCACCCAACAAAGGAATGATATTGGAATTGATCTGAACGGCTTGATACTCACCGATCGATGCTAAAAATTCGATCGCCCGCTGCATTAATTTTAAATTCCTAGCCTTTCCCTGCAATCTCTGCAAAAAGCCCAAATTAATCAACCGATCGCGCCGATCCTGCGCTGACCCATGCCCAATGCTCAACCCCGCAGACAACTCCCGAACCGTCGGTGAAGTGTCATGCTGAACTTGGTATTGATAAATAAAAACCAAAGCCTCTTGCAAAACTGGGGTCAACGTCGGGGCCAACATAAGAACTCTCCGCAGAACGAGGGATATAAATCTATCATAGTACATGCAAACTATAAAGAGGGATCTCAAAATTTCTTTCTCACGATTAGCTTCACAATTTTTTGGACTTTCCCCTTGACTCTCTACCTGACTACAGGGTTTAGCCTATGATCATCCCGTTACACAAGGATTGATTTTATGACGACTCAAACTACGCTCCAAGAAACGATCGCAGCCAACACCGCCCGTGCCTGCGGCTGCATTGTCAAAACCGAAGCTGGCATCACCTGCTCCTGCGGCGACAACTGCAAATGCGGTCCCGATTGCACCTGCACAGGCTGTAGCTGCAAGAAATAAATCTCCAAAGCGCTCTTCTAAACTTAGAAGAGCGCAAACCAACCCCCACGTAACGCTAAACTAAAGGAGGTGAAGTACGCGAGAGACATCATGGTTGCCACAGAGACCGCTAAGGAAGCCGAAAAAGCCCTTTCCTCAAAAGTCTTACCCCTAATGCAGGAACCCGATCGGCTCGAAGAACGCCTAAAGGAAATTCCGCCCGAACCTGGCGTTTACTACATGCGAGACGCCACCGATCAAGTGCTCTACATTGGTAAATCCAAAAAACTTCGATCGCGCGTGCGACAATATTTCAACGGTAGCGACAGCCGTGCGCGCATTCATCAAATGGTGCGTCTCGTCACCGAAATCGAATTCATCGTCACTGACACCGAAGCCGAATCCCTCACCCTCGAAGCCAATCTAATTCGGCAATACAAACCTGAATACAATGTCCTATTAAAAGACGATAAGCAATATCCTTACCTTTGCATTACTTGGTCTGAAGATTACCCCCGAATTTTCACTACTCGTCGTCGAGTCATGGGCAACAAAAGCGATCGTTACTACGGTCCCTACGTTGATAGTCAGCAACTGCGTGCCACCATGGGACTTGTCAAACGCATTTTTCCATTGCGCCAACGATCGCAGCCCTTATTCAAAGATCGCGTTTGTTTAAACTACGACATTGGGCGCTGTCCTGGTGTTTGTCAAGGATTGATTGAATCAGAAGATTATCGCAAAACCTTGGCGAAAGTCGCGATGATCTTTCAAGGCCGATCGAGCGAACTCGTCGAAAGCCTCAATGAACAGATGGAACAGGCCGCAGAAGCCCTGAACTTTGAACATGCTGCGAGACTAAGAGACCAAATCGCGGGCCTGAAAAATCTCAACGCGGGACAGAAAGTTACTCTGACCGATGACACCATTTCTAGAGATGCGATTGCCCTCATGAGCGACGATCATCACGCCTGTATTCAATTGTTTCAAATCAGAGCGGGGCGATTAGTGGGGCGTTTAGGATTTGTCGCCGATGCCCAGTCGGGAGAACCGGGGGCTATTTTGCAGCGCGTGCTAGAAGAGCATTATCAATCGGTTGACCCCGTGGAAATCCCATCGGAGATTTTAGTGCAGTATGAGCTGCCAGAAACTGAACTTTTAGCGGCCTATTTAACCGATGCAAAGGGTCGTAAAGTGACGATCGAAAATCCCCAACGTCAATCCAAAGCAGAATTGATTGAAATGGTCGAGCGCAATGCAGGCTATGGACTAGCAAGAACGCAGCGGGTCGCCGATCGGAACCAACGAGCCATGATGGATCTCGCTGAAATTTTGGATATTCCCGAATTGCCCAGACGCATTGAAGGCTACGACATCTCTCACATTCAAGGATCAGATGCCGTTGCGTCCCAAGTTGTATTTATTGATGGACTCCCTGCAAAGCAACATTACCGTCACTACAAAATTCAAGATCCCGATGTTCGTCCCGGTCACTCTGACGACTTCGCCAGCATGGCCGAAATCATCACCCGACGTTTCCGTAAGTATGCCAACGCGAAAGCCCGAGGTGAACATATTCGACGTTGGAATGAGTCTTCGATTTTGACGCGGCAGTCTGCGGCATTCTCTGACTTCCCAGATTTGATTATGATTGATGGCGGGAAAGGGCAGCTTTCGGCGGTGATCAATGCCTTAAAAGAAATGAACTTACTAGAAGAACTGCGGGTCGTGAGTCTCGCAAAGCAGCGTGAAGAAATCTTCCTGCCTGGAGAATCCACGCCACTCTCGACAGAATCGGAGCAGCCCGGAGTTCAGCTTCTAAGGCGTTTACGGGATGAAGCCCACCG
>JANMIS010000059.1:0-1137 GCA_031375925.1 Synechococcales cyanobacterium OTE_70_concoct_197_sub | reverse complement strand
GATCTTCCAACCACATTGACACATGGTCTGTATCTAAAACATACAACGTCACGATTTAGCCTTCCAATGCATACATTACTGGATCAACTTCTGATTCATCATCACTTTCACGTTCTGCCCGAATCGCAGCCGCAATCTCAGCAAAATCTGGGTCATCTTTAAACATTCCAGCATACTTCAACCAAGGACTTTCCAAGTGTGGCAGATCCAGTTCCAACGGTAAAATCTCAATCCGACCGAGTAACGCTGTAGCATCTGTCCTAATCTGCGCGATCGCATCTTCTCGACTATGAGACTCGACTCGATGATGAGGGAATTCCAATATGGATGCCGCAATGTTCCCCGATGGCAGGGTCTCTAAAACTAGGTTCATCGTTAGCATTCAATTCTTCTCCATAAAATAATGAGATAAATATCTTTCCTATTTTAATCCAAATCTCCCCGACACTCCAACCAAGGTTCCGATCGCGCCCTTCAATAAGCCCAACCGCTGACCCCTGGTGCGATCGGTCTCAATCGTCCATCCTCAAAGTGACAATGCTGCAATTAAACAATCGTTAATCTGCTCAATCGTTTCCACACTCAACTTCCCCAACTTACGTAAAACCATCGACTGATTCAACGTAAAAATAGACTCACATCGAACGGTCGAATCCACCCGAATCCCAACAGCAACCGTTTCATCACCCGTAATTAGATACTGCGTTGCTCCGATCGGACGCTTTGTATTAGACGTACAAGGAACAACCATGACATCATCTAAAACCTGATTGAGCGAATTTGCTGAAACAACCACAGCCGGACGGACTTTAAACTGCTGAAGCTGCGTCGAAGGCATGGGGACTCGACATAGAACCACATCACCGCGTTGCCAATTCATCTATAAATAACTCATCATAAACATCATTTTCCGCGCCGACCCAAGATTGGTAAGAGGTAGAAGCTTCACTAGGGAAAGACTCAATCGAATGATTTTCTCGAAATGAAAGAACCAATGGCATCAGCAACGTTAACTGTTCGTCAGAGAACTGACTGATCAAATTTAGAAGGTCTTGACGCAGCTCCATCGCATTTCTCCCTAGCTTGTAACATTTCAATGATAACATCCCAACCCGATCGTCCTTATCCTATAAAAAT
>JANMIS010000019.1:0-2849 GCA_031375925.1 Synechococcales cyanobacterium OTE_70_concoct_197_sub | reverse complement strand
TGAACCTTCACTTCCGAAGAAACTAGAACCTAAACCTAGCGCGTCTGCCAATTCCGCCATATCCGCATGTTCTTCTTTAGAATAGTAGCAAGTTTTTTCCACTTTGAACAGCTTTTTCGAAGAGCTGTTCAAAGTGAATTTCAAGATTTAACCAGCGCAACCTTCAACAGGATAGACGCTAACTTTCTTGCGGGTCTTGCCGTAGCGCTCGAAGGTTACGACACCTTCTACTAAAGCGAATAATGTGTCATCGCTGCCACGACCGACGTTATTGCCGGGATGGACTTTCGTTCCCCGTTGACGGATCAGGATGTTGCCTGCTTTGACAACTTGACCACCGTATTTTTTAACGCCCAGACGCTTGGAATTTGAGTCGCGTCCGTTCCTTGTACTACCTGTACCTTTTTTTGAAGCCATGAGAGGTTCCTCGATGAATGGTTCTTAGGGTGTTTTAGCCGACAGTCAAAGTTTTGCCGCCGATCGTAATGGATTCCACCAAGAAACGAGTCTGCTCTTGACGGTGGCCACGCTTTTTACGGGTTTTCTTTTTCGGTTGCATCTTGTAAACGATGACCTTTTTAGCCCGGAACTGTTTCAGGATTTTGCCCTGAACCGTTGCGCCTGCGACTAAGGGCTGACCGATCGTGACATTTTCATCTTCGCTGACGAAGAAGACTTTATCGATCGTCACAGGAGTCTCAGGGTCGCCGATCAATCGTTCCACATCGTAGAAGCGACCTGGCTCGACTCGCATTTGCTTGCCGCCAGTCTCAATAATTGCGTATGCCATGTTTTTTTGGGTGTGAATGCCGTACAGGTAGCGAGTGATGAACACGTCACTTTGGAAAAACCTGATCCGAGCGGTGTAAATTGCCAGTTATCAATAGTGCCAAACGATCGGCACTCTGTCAAGATTTTGAGCTTAGGGTGCAGGGGTGACTTTACCGCCGAGTCCTTCGACGATCGCGTTGGTATTGGCGACTAGCATTTGCTCATAGGTCTCAGCGCCGGAGCCTTTTTCGCCTAGGCCGTCGGCGAAGAGGGACTTGCTAGACAGCTTTACATTTGCTTCTTTGGAAACAGTTTCGATTAGTTTCGGGTTGACGGTGATTTCAGCAAAGATCGTGGGGACTTTTGCGGCTTTGATGCGATCGGCTAGGGATTTGATCTGAGTCGCGGTTGGCTTTTCCTCTGTGCTGAGTCCTTGCAGGGCACCTTCAATCGGGACACCGTAAGCGTCACCATAGTAGGTAAGAGCGTCGTGGGTGGTGACGAGCTTTCTGGATTCAGCGGGAATCGTGGCGATCGATTGCTTAATCCAGCCATCTAGCTTGGTCAAACGATCGCGCAGAGCCGTGGCATTTTTGGCGTAGAGATCGGCGTTTTTGGGTGAGAGCTTGGTGAGTTTGTCTTGGATGACTTGGACGATCGCAACGCCGTTCTTAGCATTGTGCCAGACGTGGGGATCGGCTTCTTTGGCCTCTGCCTTTGCTTCAGGTTTGCCCGCTTCAGGTTTGGCTTTTTTGTCGTGATCGTGGTCATGTTCGCCCATGATGGGTTTTGGGACGGCGATTTCGTTGACCGCGACTTTGGTTTCGGGTTTGCCTGCGGCTTGGACCAGCTTGATTACGCTGGGTTCAAAGTCATAGCCGCCGTAAAGCACTAAGGCCGCTGTATCAATGGTTTTGCGATCGTCCGGCGTTGCTTGATAAACGTGGGGATCTGTGCCTGCGGGTAGAAGACATTTGAGATTGATCGTTTCCTGAGCGATTTGTTGCGTGAGGTCGCACAGTACGCTGTAGCTAGCGACAACGTTGGGCTTGTCGTTTGATACGGCTGCATTATTCGGGCTGCTGTTCTGACTGTTGCTTTGCGTTGTAGGTGCTGTTCCACATCCCACTAGCCCCAAAAACAGAAGACCTATCCCAAAATTCCGATAGTCCACTCTTGAGATTACGCTTGAAATTACAGATAGTCGCATAAATCTAAAACTCACAAATTTAAAATTCTAAAAAGTGCAACCCCGCGAAGCTCTGTCGATAATTACATTTTCTCCAGATTTAATAGGGAAATTGGGTACAAATTTGCCCACAATGCACCTACAATGAGAATCATTATCGACATGGTTTCTCATGCTAGAGGTTCAACAAGTTTCTGTCAACTACTCATCGGGTCAGGGTTTGGATCCTGTTAGCTTCCAGGTTTTTCCAGGGGAGATGGTAGGGGTGATGGGTCCAAATGGTGCGGGAAAGAGCACGATGATGAAGGCGATTTTGGGGTTGGTTCCGCTGAGTGGGGGCCATGTTCATTACTGCACTTGTCCACTGCATCAACAGCTTGAGAAGGTGGCCTATGTGCCGCAACGATCGCAGATTGATTGGGATTATCCGATTACGGTGGAGAGTGTGGTGTCGTTGGCGAGGACCAGACGTTTGGGCTGGTTTCGTCGGTCGGATGCAGCGGGGAGACGTGCTGTGCGCTCAGCGATGGAACGGGTGAATGTGTGGGATTTGCGCGATCGGCGGATTGGGAATTTGTCGGGGGGGCAGCAGCAGCGGGTGTTTTTGGCGCGGGCGTTGGCGCAGGATGCGGAGATGTTTTTGTTTGATGAGCCGTTTACGGGGGTGGATGCGACGACGGAGGAGATTTTGTTTCGGGTTTTTGCGGAGTTGCGAGATGAGGGCCGAATTTTGTTAATTAGTAGTCATGAGTGGGGGAGTAGCTTAGTGGGTGGGCTGACGACGCTCGATCGGTTGTTGTTGTTAAATCATGAATTGATTGCTTCGGGAACGCCTCGGGAGGTGATGACGCAGGAGAATCTTCGTTTGGCCTATGGTCGGGTGTGGACT
>JANMIS010000005.1:0-2684 GCA_031375925.1 Synechococcales cyanobacterium OTE_70_concoct_197_sub | reverse complement strand
GGTCCACAGTTTGTGGCAGAAGCTCTAGCGCCCAATCAGCCGCCGATGCAGATTCATTTTGTCGATAATACGGATCCAGAAGGAATCGATCGGGTGATTGCAAAGCTGGGCGATCGGCTCAAAAGCACTTTGGTTTTGACTATTTCTAAGTCTGGTAGCACACCGGAACCGCGCAATGGCATGTTGGAAGCCCAAAATGCTTACGGCAAAGCGGGACTCAAGTTTTCAGATTATGCCGTCGCGATCACCATTGAAGGCAGTCAACTAGACGGCGTAGCCAAGGGCGAAGGCTGGCTCGCCACGTTCCCCATGTATGACTGGGTGGGAGGCCGGACTTCGGAGCTTTCGCCCGTGGGTCTGTTGCCTGCGGCGCTGCAAGGCATCGACATTCGAGGCATGTTGGCAGGCGCAAGCGAAATGGATGAGGCCACCCGTATTCCAGACTTGAAAACCAACCCCGCTGCGCTGCTGGCTTTGAGTTGGTACTTTGCGGGGGATGGCTGCGGCAAAAAAGACATGGTAGTGCTGCCTTATAAAGACAGTCTGCTGCTCTTCAGTCGTTACCTTCAGCAGTTGGTCATGGAGTCTATTGGGAAGCAGTATGACCTTGATGGCAACCTGGTTTATCAGGGGATCGCAGTCTATGGGAATAAAGGTTCGACGGACCAACATGCCTATGTGCAGCAACTGCGTGAAGGGGTGTCTAATTTCTTCATGACTTTTATCGAAGTTTTGAAGGATCGATCGGCGGGCCATTCCATCGAAGTCGAACCGGGTGTGACAAGCGGGGACTATCTCTCGGGCTTGATCCAGGGGACACAGTTGGCGCTGTCTGAAAACGATCGTGATTCCATCACCATCACCGTAGATGAAGTCACGGGCAAAACCGTCGGAGCTTTGATTGCTTTGTATGAGCGGGCCGTGGGTCTCTATGGCTACCTGGTTAATGTGAACGCTTACCACCAACCGGGTGTAGAAGCGGGTAAGAAAGCAGCGGCAAACGTGTTGGCGATTCAAACTCGAATTGTTTCTCTGCTCAAGGGAGAAATTGCCCCGATCGCCCTGACGGATCTAGCAGCCAAAGCCCAAATGCCCGATCAAATCGAAGCGATCTACAAAATCCTTCGGCATTTGGAAGCGAACGATCGGGGTGTTGTGCTGTCAGGTGATTTGGCTAAGCCGAGTTCGCTGAAGGTTCTGCTGAAGTAGCTAAGCCTCGCCCTCATCCCCAACCCTTCTCCCTGGGGGAGAAGGGAGCCAGAGAAAGATAGAGTTTTCTTGTCCCCTTTCCCCGGGGAGAGGGCTAGAGTGAGGGCGGATCCAGTGGAATCACCCAATATCCAACAACACCTTCAACGTCCCTTTTTGACTGGCCCGATCGATCGCCGCCAATCCATCCGCCAAATCAAATCTCGCCTGCACCATCGGCAATACCGAAATCTTTCCCGCTGCTAATAATTCTAAAGCAGGCGCAAACGGACCACAGCGCGATCCTACAAGCTTTATTTCATCTACGACAATTTTTGCGGCATCTAAGCTGAGTTTCCCCGCATAGGTACTTTTCAAAACCAGCGTGCCCCTCGCCCTTAATGCCCCAAGCGCCACCGCAAAGCCTTCTGGATTTCCCGTACATTCTACTGCCACATCGAAATTCCCGGATTTGATGTCAGCCGCAAGCCCAGTTGGAATCCCACAATTTTTGAGAAGTTGCAGCTTTGCTTCGTGCCGACCGATCGCCAACACTTCGCAGCCCGTCGTTGCGATCGTCTGTGCCACTAAAAGCCCCAACTTCCCATCGCCGACGATCAAAACTCGGTGGTTTGGGTTAATCTCGACCTGTTCCAAAATCTCTAATGCCGCCGCCAAGGGTTCAGTAAACGTCGCCGCATCGGTCGAAATAGCATCGGGAACTGCGTGAAGATTTTCAATAGGCAGCGTCAAATATTCAGCAAACGCACCATTTCGATTGACGATTCCCAAAACAGTGCGATCGAGGCAATGGGTCTTAATCCCTTTTTGACAAAACTCACATTTCCCACAGCTTGCATTAATTTCCCCCACGACCCGCTGGTTGAGCCATTGTTCAGGCCCAGCTTCAACGACTCCGACAAACTCATGGCCCAACACCCCCGAGTAGGGATAATAGCCACGAGTGAGTTCGAGATCGGTGTTGCAAACTCCAGCACGCAGAACTTTGACCAATGCTTCGCCCGGTTTGGGTTCGGGTTTTGGAACGTCTGGGCGTAGAGAAAGCTGTCGATCGTGCAACCAAAGGCCACGCATTAGATTATTCATAGGGCATTGCTGAATTGAGGTGTTGAGATGAATTGAATTTTAATACCTTAGCGAAATCTACGAAATACTGAATTGAGGCTTGAAATCGAGGTGGCTTATGTCTGTGACTGTTATGGAATTGCGAATACCTATCGGTACGAGGATTTGATGCGGTTGCCTGCGGAGATGTTGGGAAAATAAGATTTGAGCGTTCGCCCAAGCCCTCAAAAGTGGAAAAGGAGGCGACAGGGAAAAAAGGATTTGTCCCTGTCGGAACTCGCTGGGTCATTGAATGCTCCAATGCTTGGATGGAACGCTGTAAGAACCTAATGAAGAATTTTGGGCGTTGCATAATGGAGTATGAAAGGAGGGTAAACCTATGGTGCAATGTCCAGAATGTGGGTCCACAA
>JANMIS010001046.1:0-2120 GCA_031375925.1 Synechococcales cyanobacterium OTE_70_concoct_197_sub | reverse complement strand
GGAACAATGCGATCACGATTCCCCACAGTATTGCGATGTTGTTGTTCATGCGATTCCCTTTGCGTTCCCAGTCTCAGAATACTGTGATTTGGATTCTGAAGTGACGCGACTTTTAGAGAGCTTTTTAAAGAGCGGTGATTGGAATGGGGAGTTTTAGAGTGAAGGTGCTGCCGCTGCCAACGCTGGATTGGACGGTGATAGAGCCTTGGTGGTGTTGGATGATTTTGTAGGAGATGGCGAGTCCGAGTCCGGTGCCTTGATGGATGGGTTTGGTGGTGAAAAAAGGTTCAAAGATCCGATCGTGCAAATCCACAGGAATGCCGCATCCGTTGTCTTGAATTTGAATTTCAATGTGGTGGTTGAAATGCTGGGTGGAGATGGTGATGGCGGGATCTGAGTTGACGGAGGAACTGTCTAGGGCATCGATCGCGTTGTTCAAAATATGCATGAACACTTGATTGAGTTGGGCGGGGTAGCAATCGAGGTTGGGCGTATTGTGGTAGTCGCGTTTGATGGTGATGCGGGAGGTGCCGTCTTCGGTCTTAAGTCGATGTCCGAGGAGCATGAGGGTGCTGTCAATGCCATGTTCTAGCGAGGCTGACTTTTTCTCGGATTCATCGAGGCGGGAGAAGTTGCGCAGCGAGATGACAATGTTGCGAATGCGCTCCGATCCAAATTTCATGGAGTGCATGAGTTTGGGTAGGTCTTGGCCGAGGAAGGCGATGTCGATGTCTTGGCTGAGGGTTTTGATGTCTTGGGTGGGTTCGGGGTAGGTGGTTTGGTAGAGGTGGATGAGCTTGAGAAGGTCTTCCATGTATTCGCCAAGGTGCTTGACGTTGCCGTGGATGAAGTTGATGGGGTTGTTAATCTCGTGGGCGATACCTGCAACCATGCGGCCTAGTCCAGTCATTTTTTCAGACTGGATGATCTGGGTTTGCATTTCTTGGACTTGATTGAGGCTTTGGGTAAGCTGTTGGGCCTGTTGTTGAGCTGCGAGGCTGGTGGCTCTGAGGGCTTTTAGGTTTTGATAGGCTTGGGAGTGATAGCGAATGCGGGCGACGAGTTCAATGGCATCGGGGAGTTTGATGAGGTAGTCGTTGGCTCCGTGGGTGAAGGCCTCAGCTTTGAGGTGGGCATCTTCTTTGCAGGAGAGGACGATCATGGGGATGTCTTTGGTGGCGGGGTTAAGGCGAAACCAGCGCAGGAGCATGAGTCCGTCTACGTCGGGCATGACCAGATCTTGCAGGATGATGGTGGGGGCGATGTCGATCGCGGTGGTGATGGCGAGGGTGGGGTCGCTGCAATAGTGAAAATCGATGTCGGGTTCTTTGCTGAGGCTGCGTTGAAGAATTTCGCTCACCATGCTTTGGTCGTCGATGAGGAGGACGGTGATGCGAGTGGTGGCGTCGCTAGGGAATGGGCTGCCGATCTATTGATCCGTTGATTCTCCGATCGGGTTTTCGCGACTACTGGTGAATTGAGTTTGTAATGTGGGATGGGTAGTGAACATGAACAAGGTTTAGGTTGAGTGTCTTGTGGGCTTTTTATGATGGCGTCGATCGTCCGGGCCATGTCCATGAGGAAGTGTTTTTAAGGTGCCCGTATTGCTTCATGAAGTAACGGTGGCGCGGCTGAGGGCTTTGTTTGGAGTGGGCGCTTTGTGAGTGCTTTGTGAATTTTCGGGAGGTCCGATGAGGTCGCTGACAGCTTGGATGAGTTTGTCGTCGTGGAAGCTGCTTTTGGTGAGATAGTAGTCTGCGCCGACTTCTAGGCCGCTGAGTCGGTCTTCTTCTCGGTCTTTGTAGGAGATGATGATGGTGGGGAGTTTTGCAAGTTTTGGGTGGTGTTTGGTTTGGTGGACGAGTTCGATGCCGTTCATGCGGGGCATGTCGATGTCGGTGATGAGGAGATCGTATTGGCCAAACTGTAGGGCGTTCCAGCCGTCTATGCCGTTGATGGCTGTATCGACTTGGTAGCCTTGGTTTTCGAGGAGCTTGCGTTCGGTTTCTCGGACCGTGATGGAGTCGTCTACGACTAGGATGCGTTTTGGGGTGGGGTGGCCCGGAGGAGTGGGATACTCGGGGGAAGAGGGTGCGGGATACAATGCCCTGACGGGGTCT
>JANMIS010001017.1:0-3562 GCA_031375925.1 Synechococcales cyanobacterium OTE_70_concoct_197_sub | reverse complement strand
CTTCATTAAGCTTGAGACGATCGATTTACATCAACTCTGATCGAAACCAGGAGATATCAATGCCTTTTGGACCAGCTTCCCGACTAGGTGTCAGCCTTTTCGATGAAACTCCCCCCATGGAGTGGGTGCCAGGTCGTTCGGGTGAGGAAGCAGAATCCCTCATCAGGGCGGTGTATCGGCAAGTGTTAGGCAACGCCTATGTCATGGAAAGTGAGCGCCTAGCGGTGCCCGAATCCCAATTTAAAATGGGCGAAATGAGCGTTCGTGAATTCGTTCGTGCGGTGGCAAAATCTGCCCTGTATCGCGATCGTTTTTTCACTGATGTGCCCCGTTATCGCTACATTGAGCTTGCCTATCGTCATCTTTTAGGCCGTGCGCCCAATAGCTATGACGACATGAAAATGCATAGCAATATTCTTGATGCTCAAGGCTATGACGCCGATATTGATAGCTTCATTGATAGCGACGAATATCAAAACACCTTTGGCGAAAACTTCGTTCCTTTCCTTCGTGGATGGAAGACCGAAGCTTTGACCCATATGGTCGGGTTTACTCATGCTTTCCAATTGGTACGTGGTGCCTCCACTAGCTCCTTGAAAGCTGACCTGTCCGGTAAGACGCCGAAGTTGAATGCATTGGTCATTAATGCCCAGCCCACGGCAGTAACCGCACCTGGAAATACCTTCAGCGCGCCGACGAATGTGTCTTATGCCCGTCAAGGTGTGGGCGCTAGCTCCGGCGGTAAAGTTTATCGGATCGAAGTCACAGGCTATCGTGCAGCGGCTGTTAACCGAGTTTCTCAGTTCCGCCGATCGAACCAGGTCTACATTGTCTCCTACGAAAACCTCTCCCAGGAATACCAGCGCATTCACCGTCAAGGCGGCAAAATCGTTAGTATTAGCGAACTTTAAATCTTAAAAGAGGCGATCGGAAATTTCGATCACCTCTTTTGGTATTTGCTGAGTTTTCGTATTTGATTTTCATTTGAACCCACATTTTTTCTCGCCAACGTCCATAACAACACAATATAGGAGCGTCCATTATGGCTAATGCAACGATCGAACTTTGGCAAACCGATGCCAACGCTGATGTTCAGACTGTGATTCGTGCGGTTTATAAGTACGTCTTGGGCAATCCCCACGTCATGGAAAGTGAGCGCTTAGTTTCTGCTGAATCGCAACTGTGCGATCGATCGATGTCGGTCCGCGAATTCGTCCGCGCTGTGGGTAAATCCGGTTTCTACAGCCGTCGCTATTTTGAGACCTGTTCGCCTTACCGTTTGGTCGAACTGAACTATATGCATTTCTTGGGTCGTCCCCCTGAGTCGCAGGCTGAAGCTTCGGCTTATATGCGCTTGATGGCGACGAGCGGCTTTGAAGCAGCGATCGATTTCTTAGTAGACAGTGCTGAATATCAAGCGCAGTTTGGCGAAGACACCGTGCCCTACAACCGCGGATCTCGCACTGAATCGGGCTTAAGCCAAGTCACCTACAATCGCTCCTTTGCGGTCGATCGTGGACCTGCTCAAGTCAGCAGCGCAGTCAAAGCATCGCAGCTTGTGGCTTCGATCGCAGGCGGCGGCAACAACAAAATTAAAGCTTCGACCGCAACGATCATTGGTTCTGGAACTGAGAAGCGTTTCCGGATTACAGTCACGTCTCGTGCAACTCCGGGCGCAGCTCGTCGCATTAGTAAGACTGAGTACGTTGTTTCTGCGACGAAGATGACTCCGACCATTCAACGGATTGCTCGAAGTGGCGGCAAGATTGCGACGATCGTTGAAATCTAAGATTGGATAGCGTTAGTCTTTGTTCATTATGAGAAAGACTAACGTTAAAAAAAGATTGTTTGAGCATTTGAGTTTGAGCATTTGATTTAATCAGTTCCTTTTTGTTAGAACCATGTCGATCGATCGTTTTGTTGCTCAATCTATAGGTCGTTGGAAGTCTCAGAGAAGCGCTCACAGCCTCGCTTTTCAGCATTTTGAGGCGGTGCTTTCGACGATCGATATTCTCACGGTTGAACCGACGGATACAAGGGCGATCGATCTTTGTAAATCCTATGATATTGACCCATTAGAAATGTCTTCTCCGTTCTACATGCAATGGGAAGGGACGACGGATTGGGATGATGATCAGGTGATGAAAGGAAGTACGGTTTTGGTGCCGATTCCTGATCCTAGCGATGCTTCTAAAGGTCGGCTCCTGCGCGAACAGGGCTATGCTGAAGAGATGGCGGCGGTGGGAAATTACCATTTTACGAGTGATGGTGTGTTTGTTTTGGTTACGCCGTACGATCGGGCTTCGGCAGAGGAGCGGATTTGGTTTGTGAATCCTAATCTTCGGTTTAGAGTTTCGACGATTAACACGAGTGAAGGCACGGGTGTTTTGACAGCTTCGTTTTCATCTGAAGTTCGTAGTGCCAGTTCAGTTTAAATTCTCAGCTCTCAATTCTAAATTCTAAATTTATGAATCCGATCGCTTCAAATTTTAGCAGCGATGTAAAAACGCTCTGCCAATGGATGGCTGGGGATTTTAGCAATCGCAAACAGTCGGATGAGCGTCCGACTGATTTTGCGCATATCCATGTTTTTTTTAGGCCGTTACCGTTTTATTTCTTTGGGACGATCGGTTTCTATTCAGAGCAGGCCTATGACTACGATTTGTGGAGTCCTTATCGTCAGGGCATTCATCGCGTTGTAGATCAGGGCAATCAGATTTTGATTGAGAATTATGGGATGAGTGATCCGATGTTGTATGCGGGTGCATCTCGGGATAGCAATATTTTGAAGAGTATTAAGCCTGACGTAATTAGGGCGCGTAAAGGCTGTTCAATGGTGTTTCGGCGTGAGAGTGAGGAGCAGTTTGTGGGTGGGGTGGAGTCGGGGAATGCTTGTGTGATTCCGCGTGAGGGTGTGATGACGTATTTGGTGAGTGAGGTGGTGTTGACGAGTGCAACTTGGTGGAGTCTCGATCGGGGCTTTCATCCTGAGACTCATGAGCATCTTTGGGGTTCTAAGTTGGGGGCGTTGAAGTTTGAGAAGGTGGAGAGTTTTGCGTCGGAGTTGCCGTTTTAGCGTGATGTATTTCACCCAGGATTCGTTATGGAGCCGATCGACCCGGTCCCAACTGAAGAGCTTTTAATGTCGTCACTGATCAATTCAGGGGTGACTGATTCGGCTGTTTTAGCGTCATCGATCGTGGAGTCGAGAAATTCGTTGCCGCCGGAGGCGAAGAAGAAGATGCAGGGCTGGATTCGCAGTCGGCATTTAATTTGTAGTGGTCATTTTTATGTGTTTGAGACGGTGGATTATGGGGCGATCGATCGCTTCACGGGCTGTATTGAGGCGCTGGGTGGGACGTTGATTTCGGTTGCGACCGTGGGGAAGGTGTGGATGGGCGATCATCGTCAGGTGGTGCTATACAGGGCGCGGGCGAGTTTGCATACGCCTTGTCATGCGTTGAAGCAGTACTGGATTAAGTATGGGAGTTTTCGGACGCGGTTTGATCAGGCTCCGTAAGAGGCCCCCTAACCCCCAATTCTGGGGGGACTGGAGTTTTGG